>JAEZBX010000050.1 GCA_023412765.1 Bacteroidota bacterium | reverse complement strand
AAAAAACAGACGGCCGCTGTGATGCAACAGAAGGAAGCATTGGAAATAGAGCGTGAGGAAGCCGAACGAGCAAGGAGAGAGGCAGAGCAGGCCAACCAGGCTAAGAGTATTTTCCTGGCAACAATGAGTCATGAGATTCGAACACCAATGAATGGCGTGTTGGGGATGACTTATCTTCTCGCAGAAACAGATCAAACAGAGGAACAGCGAGAGTATACAGAAACGATAAGGAACAGTGGGCAGGCGTTGCTAACGATAATCAATGATATTCTGGATTTTTCAAAAATTGATTCCGGTAATCTGGAACTTGAAACACAGTCGTTTGAACTACGAAAATGTATTGAAGAGGTAATGGATGTATTTTCCGCGAAAGCATCGGATAATGCAATTGACCTTATTTATCAACTGGATCCCAACATACCTTCACACATTAAAGGTGACCAATACAGGTTAAGGCAAATTCTTATTAACCTCATAAGCAACGCAGTTAAGTTTACGGCGCATGGAGAAATTTTTGTCGGTATCGATTTGATTGAATCGCGGCCCGGCTCCCTTAACATCGGTTTTCACGTGCGCGATACCGGGATAGGGATTCCAGCAGATAAACTGTCGAGACTTTTTAAAGCTTTCTCTCAGGTTGACTCTGCTACGAACCGAAAATATGGCGGCACCGGCTTGGGTTTGGTAATCAGTCAACGTCTGGTTGAATTAATGGGGGGCAAGATCTCTGTCGAAAGTGAACCAGGCGCAGGAACGACTTTTCAATTCAATATTTCTTGTGGAGTCGGCGATCAACCGTCTGAGGACCTGCCTGCGTTATCGGGACACGATGGGAAAAAGGTACTTATCGTTGATGAGAACGGCACCAATCTACGTGTCTTAAAAGCCCAGTTGGAACAATGGAAGTTATCGCCTACGCTTGCATACTCCGGTGATGAAGCTCTCGAGGTACTAAACGGAAAAAATGGGTTTGACCTTGCCTTGATCGACATGCACATGCCGAACATCAGCGGACTGGAGGTTTCGAAAAAGATCAGAACCAAACATCCTGATCTCCCAATTATCCTCTTAAGTTCAATTGGTGATGAGAGTAAAAAGAAACATCCTGATATAATAACCTCGGTGGTTAATAAGCCGATCAAGCAACTACAGTTGGCGCAACATATTCGTGCTGCTCTTAAGGTTCAAAGAAAGGCGCCAATGACGCAGAATGGCCATCCTGTCTTATCCGAAGAATTTGCGCAAAAATTTCCACTGCGAATTTTGCTAGCCGAGGACAACATCATTAATCAAAAACTGGCTATACGAATACTTAACAAACTGGGATATCAGTCAATAGACGTTGCGTTGAATGGATTAGAAGCTATTGAAAAACTGAAGGTTCAATTTTACGAAGTCGTCCTCATGGATATGCAAATGCCGGAGATGGATGGACTTGAAGCCACCAGGATAATTCGTACGGAGATGGCGAGGCAACCAGTGATTATTGCCGTGACCGCTAATGCAATGCAGAGCGATCGTGAGTTGTGTCTTGAGGCGGGTATGAATGAATTTGTTACCAAGCCAATTAAGTTGGATGCGTTGATGGCCGCATTGGAAAAGGCGGCAGAGATTCAAAGATCCATTCCCCGCTAAGCAAGCGGGCGTATGGATATTAATTTTTTGCAAACAACGGACGATGTCTAAGAATAAATGAATCATTCGAGAACTTCTGCATGGGTCACGTTATTGATCCTACTTTTTTGCAGCGCTACTGGTTATAGTCAAGACCTGGAGTTTCAGCATCTATCGACGCGTCAGGGGCTGTCTCAGTCCAACGTATGGGATATCTTGCAAGATCGATATGGGTTTATCTGGATAGCAACCGAGGACGGGTTGAATGTTTATGATGGATACTCGTTTAATGTTTATCGGAATAATCCACTTGATTCAACAACCATAAGCAACAGCAACATTCGGTGTATCGCACAGGACGCGGCGGGTAACCTATGGGTTGGAACACGCTTTGGCTTAAATTTTTATGATCGTGCCACCGATAAGTTTGAAAGGTTTCTAAGCGATGATAATAATCCGCGGTCGCTGAGCAATAATGACGTTACCAGTATTTGCATCGATTCAAAAGGGACACTATGGGTTGGGACGGCCCATGGCTTAAACATTTTAGACAGCCAGTCAAAAACTTTCAAACGTGTTTTTCATGAACCCGGTAATCCAGGATCACTGGTCAACAGTAACATCAGTGCTGTCGTTGAAGATTCCAAAAAGCAAATTTGGGTCGCTACTTTTGGCGGACTAAGCAAATTGAACAATGGAGAATTCGATAATTTTATTCACGAGAGCAACGACGATTCTACTTTAAGCTCTAACCGACTTACTGCACTTTTTGAGGATCGGGAAGGAATCCTTTGGATTGGCACATTCGACAATGGCCTGAACAAGATGACCTCTGGCAACCGGTTTACAAGATATCTCAGTATAGCTAATGATGTTAGGAGCATTGGTGGTAGTTATGTGCACAATGTAACAGAAGATAATGAAGGCGTGCTCTGGGTTGCGATTGATGGCTCACTGAACCGGATGAACAAATCTGATGGCACGTTTAAGAAATACGTTCAGGATCAGTCGAAGGAAAATAGTTTGAAAAGCAATATCGTTACGAAGGTTTTCTTTGACGTCAACAATCGTATGTGGGTGGGAACACGTTTTGGAGGTGTTAACGTTTATGACCCAGGTAAATATCCTTTCTATCATTATAAGTACAGTCGTCACGACCTGAATAGCCTTAGCCATAATACTGTTAGCTCTTTCGAGGAGGATGTCAATGGAAATTTTTGGGTGGCAACGGACGGAGGAAGTTTGAATTATTTCGATCGTAAGACAAAAAAGTTTACGAACTATTTGAACCAGTTTTCGAACAACAAAACCCTTGCTGTGAGGAAAGACTCAACTGGAGGGTTATGGGTTGGAATGTGGCGTGGAGGTCTCAACTATTACAATCCGCGCACAAAAAAAATAAAACGTTATCGGCACGACCCGGCAAATCCGCGGAGCCTCAGCGACAATAATGTCTTCCACATCCTGGTGGATCGCAAAGGGAATATTTGGGTTGCGACTTGGGGGAATGGTTTCAATAAATACAATCCTGAAACTGATGATTTTACCCGCTATACTCATGATCCTGATGATCCTAACACTGTTGCAAGCATAGCAATTGAATATTTGTTTGAAGATTCGGAGGGAAAGATATGGATTGCCACTGATCTCTACGGCGTTGATCGGTTTGATCCGGAAACCAATATTTTCACCCACTACAAGTGGAGTGGGAAGCCTGGAAACCTTAGCGGCAACAGTATTTTTACAATCTATGAGGATTCAAAAAATCGGATCTGGGTCGGAACAAATGCAGGCCTTAATCTTTTCCATCCAGAAACTCAAACTTTTACATCTTACCGACAAACCCACGGGCTACCCAACGATGGGGTTATTGGCATATTGGAGGAAAGAAGCGGCGATCTTTGGCTAAGCACAAACAAAGGATTGTCGCGCTTTGATCCCGAGAATGGTACGTTTAAGAATTTCCTTGAAGGGGATGGACTTCAAAGCGATCAGTTCAACCGCTGGGCATCTTACAAACTTTCAACGGGTGAACTTTTATTCGGGGGAACCAATGGCTTTAATCTCTTTCATCCCGACAGCATTAAATCTAATACCTATCGTCCGCCAGTCTGCATTACGGGGTTTCGTGTGTTTAACAGACCCGTAGCAGTTGGTCCCAACGAGATCCTCAAGGAAAATATTCTTACTACAGAAGAAATTACGTTGACCTATCTGCAAAATGTATTCGCCTTTGATTTTACTGCCTTGAATTATCGCCAACCTGAAAAAAATCAATATAGGTACAAGATGGAGGGATTTCAGGAGAATTGGATCGATGCAGGCAACGAGAGAAAGGCATCGTATACAAATTTGAGTCCTGGTGAATATACTTTCCGTGTATTGGCATCGAATAATGATGGGGTTTGGAATGAAGAAGGGGCATCAATTCGAATAATCATTACTCCGCCCTTCTGGAAGACTTGGTGGTTTATTTCACTATGTATATTAACGGCTATTGCATTGATCATAATGATATTTAGGTTGAGGATGCAAGCGATAAGAAGGCGGCAAGTTGTACTTGAACAACAAGTAAAGGAAAAAACTGCTGAGCTTCTGTTGCAGAAGGAAGCCGTTGAGGCACAGGCTGAAAATATGCAGGCGCTTCATGAACAACAGCAGGCACAGACTGAATATCTCCAGTCCCTCAACGGAGAACTTCAACGTCAAAAGGAAGAAATTTTTATTAAACAGAAAGAAGCTGAAAAAGCCAGGAGTGAAGCCGAGCAGGCGAATAAGGCAAAAAGTATTTTCCTTGCAACGATGAGTCACGAGATACGTACACCAATGAACGGTGTATTGGGTATGGCAGCGTTGTTAGCAGAAACCCAACAGACTCCGGAACAACAGGAATATACCGACACCATCCGAAGCAGTGGAGAAGCTCTATTGACTGTTATCAACGACATCCTGGATTTTTCAAAAATTGAATCAGGCAATCTGGAACTTGACAATCATGCTTTTGATTTGCGCCATTGCATCGAAGAGGTCATGGATGTGTTCGCTGCTAAAGCATCTCAAAAAGGTCTTGATCTTGTTTATCAAATCGATTACCAAATACCTGCTCAAATTGTTGGCGATAGTCACCGCTTGAGACAAATCCTGTTGAACCTAATTAGCAACGCAATGAAGTTTACCCATCAGGGTGAAATTTTTGTTAGTGTTAATCTGGTGAAAATGGATACATCAAGCCTTGAGCTTGCGTTTCATGTGAAGGATACTGGTATTGGAATTCCCAAGGACAAGCTTTCACGATTGTTTAAAGCTTTCTCTCAGGTCGATTCATCGACAACCCGCAAATATGGAGGAACAGGACTTGGACTGGTAATTAGTGAACGACTTGTGCAACTGATGGGAGGGGCCATCACGGTTGAAAGTGAATCTGCTGTCGGCACAACTTTTACTTTCACTATCAAAACAGAAGTCAGCTATACTTCGCTTCGCCAGTACGTGCATTTTAATACACTCGGTAATGAAGGAAAGAAAGTATTGGTGGTTGATGATAATATGACTAACCTCACGATCTTAAAAGGTCAGCTCGAGCAGTGGATGCTTGCACCAGTACTTGCGTCTTCAGGAAAAGAAGCTTTGGAAATATTAGGAAGTCAGCATTTTGACCTTGTGATCACTGATATGCAGATGCCCGACATGGATGGGCTACATCTGTCTCAACAAATCAAGAGAAAATATCCCGTTCCTATAATTCTACTAAGCTCAATCGGTGACGAGAATAAGCGTAAGCACTCAGAGCTATTTTCTGCAGTGCTCAATAAGCCTGTAAAACAACAGCAGCTGTCACGGGTCGTCCAGCTAGCACTCAGACCCGAAACCGCTGCGGTGGCGACAACGGAAGAAACCAAGGGCAAGAAAACTTTGTCAGGCGAGTTTGCAGAAAAATATCCTCTCAAGATTCTTCTCGCAGAAGACAACGTAGTAAATCAAAAATTGACCATGCGTGTTCTCAACAAGCTTGGATATCGCGACGTTGAAATCGCTCAAACAGGTTTGGAGGCAATTGAGAAATTCAATGAAACATTTTATGAGGTAATTTTGATGGATGTCCAAATGCCTGAAATGGATGGTTTGGAGGCTACCCGCCTGATAAGGACGAAGCAATATCAGCAACCAGTCATCATTTCAATGACAGCCAATGCCATGCAAGATGACAAGGAAAAATGTCTTCAGGCTGGAATGGATGGATATATTGCCAAGCCGATCAACATAGATGAATTAGTTGAATCCTTGATAAAAGCATTCGACTCCTATAAGCCAAAATTGTACGAGTAATACAATTCAGAGTCTGTTGTAGAGGGATACCCAATGGGCCAGACGTCTTTCAATGGATTTTGTTAGCGCATTCTTCTTGAACCTCCATTTCCAATTGCCGCTCGTGGTGGCTGGTGTGTTCATCCGTGTACTCTCGTCTAGGCCCAGGACATCTTGCAGAGGTAAGATGGCAGTCCGTGCAATCGACGCGTAGGCTAACCGTGATAACTCAACATGGATATTGCGTTCGTTTATTGGTCTTCCGAAATAATCCGATATCTGTTTTCTTTCTTTGTTTTTGATATCCTTTGTGAACCACCCGACAGTCGTATTGTTGTCGTGCGTACCAGTGTATGCAATAAAGTTGGATGTGAAATTGTGTGGAATGTAGGCTGATTCGGCCATTTTATCACCGAAAGCAAACTGCAGGATTTTCATTCCCGGCAGTCCGAAACTGTCGCGAAGCCTGAAGACTTTATCATCGATGTCACCCAGGTCTTCTGCAACAAACTTTGCATCCCCAATAATAGATTGTACAGTGTTAAAAAAATCGGCACCAGGTCCTTCTTTCCATTTACCGCGCTTGGCGGTATTCTCCTTCGAAGGAACTTCCCAATAACTTGCAAAGGCTCGAAAATGATCCAGACGCAATACGTCAAACATTTGCATGTTCTTACGAAGGCGCTTGATCCACCAATCATATTTTTGCTTTCGGAGAATATCCCACTTAAAGGTTGGCATGCCCCACAACTGCCCATTGCTGTTAAAGTAGTCGGGCGGAACACCTGCCACTCCGGTCATCATTCCATTCTTATCGACACTAAAAATTTCCCGGTTGGCCCACACGTCGCATGAATCGTAACTAACGTAAAAGGGAAGGTCGCCAAAAAGCGCAATTCCTGAACTGTTCGCATATTCTTTTAGCGCGCCCCACTGTTCAAAGAAGACGAACTGTTGCCACATAATATATTCCAGAGTTTCCGCTGACTTGCGTGAAAATTTATTTAATGCTGCCGCGGAACGCATTCTAAATTCTGGCTCCCAGTCAAACCAGGGGCGATTGTCATGATGTGATTTTAACGCCTCGTATAAAGCATACTCCTTTAGCCAATAGCTCTCCCGTTGACAAAACTTTTGGAATATCGATGTAAGCCTGGAATTCTTAAAGAAAACCTTTGAAGATTTCCTGAATAGCTCCTCTCTAACGTCTGCTGCCTTTTTAAAATTAACCTGGTTCCTTGTCTGAATTTGATAACCTGACAGATCGGAATTTTTAAGCAGACCATTTTCAACTAGTAGTTCCGGACTAATTAAAAGCGGATTCCCTGCCATGCTTGATACCGAACTGTAAGGAGAATAATGTTGTTCGCGCGAGACTGGATTTAGCGGGAGTACTTGCCAGTATCGCTGGTTGCACCTGTTTAAAAAGTTGACAAAATTTTTTGCCTCTGGACCCAGGTCACCAATACCAAATGCCGACGGCAAAGAGGTGATGTGTAGCAGAATACCAGCCTCCCGGCCATTCCCAAAAAAATGATGACGCAAATTTTTACTTGGAGTCACGGGGTTTGCCATACAATATAGGATGCTTCAATACGACGATGCTTCGACCTTCCGCGGTGACCAGCGCTTCGGCATCGAATTGCTGTGGTTCAATTGCATGCTTGCTTGTATCGAGGACAAGATCCCAGGTTTTACCATATTTCGCAGCAGGTAACATAAAATCAAGTGGTTCGTGATGAGCATTAAATATCAGATAAAAGCTATCGTCCATTATATTTTCGCCTTTGGGACCGACGGCATGCAGACCACGTCCGTTGAGATATATGGCCAGTGACTTCGCGAAATTATTGTTCCAATGTTCCTCTGACATTTCACTACCGTCTGGAAGGAACCAGGCTATATCCTCAAGCCCTACACCCTTGATGGGCTGGCCCTGAAACCACCTGCGTCTGCAAAAGGTCGGATGATCCTTTCTCAGCTTAATTATGTTGCGTGTGAACTCTATGAATTCTTGATCGGCCTCATCCCAATTCAACCAGGAAATCTCATTATCCTGGCAATACGCATTATTATTGCCTCGCTGTGTTCTCCCGAGCTCATCGCCCGCTACCAGCATCGGAACACCCTGCGATAAAAATAATGTGGTTATCAAATTTCTTTTCTGTCGTTTTCGCAAATCAAGAATGAGTGGGTCATCGGTCGGTCCTTCAGCACCACAATTCCATGACCTATTATGACTTTCACCGTCCATGTTATCCTCTCCGTTGGCTTCATTGTGTTTTTCATTGTACGAAACCAAATCTTCCAGCGTAAAACCATCGTGGGCCGTAATAAAATTTATGCTTGCTGTAGGTCGTCTGTAATCACTTTCATAAAGATCGGGACTTCCTGTGAAGCGGGCGGCAAATTCACCTAGTACGCTATCGGCGCCGCGCCAATAATCACGAATACAATCCCGGTATTTTCCATTCCATTCTGCCCAGTCTTGCGGAAATTTTCCCACCTGATAACCTCCTTCCCCAACGTCCCATGGCTCGGCTATTAATTTGACTTGCGAAATGACCGGGTCCTGATGAATGATATCGAAAAAGGCACTGAGGCGGTTGACTTCATGCAGCTCGCGAGCCAGTGTTGATGCAAGATCAAATCTAAATCCATCCACGTGCATTTCCTGGATCCAGTAACGCAGGCTGTCCATCATGAGCCGGAGCACGTTGGGCAAGTTTGCATTCAATGTATTTCCAGTGCCCGTATAATCCATATAGAAACGCTTGTCTTCCGTCAAACGGTAGTATGCAGCGTTATCAATTCCTTTGAACGAAAGTGTAGGTCCTAGATGATTACCCTCAGCCGTATGGTTGTAAACCACATCCAATATCACTTCAATATTGGCTTTATGGAGTTCCTTCACCATGTTTTTGAATTCGATTACTTGCTCTCCAAGCATCCCACTGCTCGCATAGCGTACATCAGGCGCAAAAAATCCGATGGTGTTATATCCCCAATAGTTTGTTAATCCCCGCTCTTTTAAATGACGATCAGCAACGAAATGGTGGACCGGCATCAGTTCTACAGCTGTAATGCCGAGTGTTTTCAGGTATTTTATGGTTACCGGATGGGCCAGTGCAGCATACGTTCCCCTGATCTCTTCGGGAATTTCAGGATGCAATTGAGTGAATCCCTTGACATGGGTTTCATAAATAATTGACTGGTGATAGGGTATTTTCGGTGCCCTGTCGTTACCCCAATTAAAACCCTGGTCTACCACAACACACTTTGGGATAAAGGCTGCACTGTCGGTTTCGTTGTAGCTGAGATCTTCTTCGGGGTTTCCTACTTCGTAGCCGAAGAGCGCGTCACTCCAATCAATCGTTCCGGCAATCGCCTTTGCATAGGGATCGATTAGAAGTTTCGAAGGATTAAACCTGTGACCGTTTTGAGGATCATAAGTCCCGTGAACCCGGTAGCCATATAGTTGACCGGGCCGAAGATCGGGAAAGTACGCATGCCATACGTGATGTGTTCGTTCAACAAGTTTTATTTTGAATGATTCAACCTCATCCGCCGTAGTTGAAAAAAGACACAATTCAACGGAAGTAGCGTTGTCTGCGTACAGTGCGAAATTCACACCCTCTCCATCCCACGTTGCGCCTAATGGATACGGATTTCCAGGAAAGACCGTAAGCTTTGTCGGCCTTGAATTCGGGAGTGTAGCTTGAGTAATAAGTGCGCTCATTGGATTATTTGATAGGATCTATACTCTCGTCTCTTACGAGATGTTGAAGGCTGCTTTTTAATGTTAAGTGAGAACAATACAATCATATAGTTGATAAAGGCTTCATAAGGTGAAGAACAATACAAAGGAATTCCTGTGGTGCCATTCTCTTTCCCAGCGCGGACCAGCTAGCCGCATTTTGTCCCTTCACCTTCTAACGATACTATTACAAAAGGACATTTAACGCCATCACCAAAGCTTCCGTAAAGCCGTGGCATGTGATACCCAGTCCCCCAGAGATATGTGGAGGGAATTCCCATCCGGACATCAATACTTTAATCGAATGCGCCCGTTGCTGAGCGTTAATTTACTAATAATCATAGTAGTTAACAGACCGCTTAATCGCTCACCACCTGTCAGCTGTACGGTGATGTATGTTAAATTCCATGCCGATCTTTCTGATAGAAGCGTGATTCTTTAATTGTAGTCAGTGCGTTCGCATTTGTATGGAAATATTGTAGAGACAACTCCCGGCCTGTGAAAAATAAAATACACCCATTCTTCCTTCACGAGTGAAAAATGGGGTTTAAGATTTATTAAGACACTTGGTGCTCCTCAGAATTGTGGACTGGAGTTTGCAAAGGGCTGAGAAAATACTAAACACTAACGTTATGAACATTATTTCAACACGAGTTCATGGGATATTAGACTATCTCATGGGCGCAATACTAATAGCAGCGCCCTGGATTCTTGATTTCAACCGCGGTGGCGCAGAGACTTGGGTACCGGTTATTCTGGGAGCCGGGGTCATTTTGTACAGTCTGATAACGGACTATGAATACAGTATCTCCAAATCAATTTCGATGAAAACCCATTTAACGCTTGACGTGATCTCCGGGATATTCCTGGCTGCATCACCCTGGATTTTTGGGTTCAATGAATTTGTATATCTGCCACACCTCATTTTTGGAATATTGGAGATTGGTGCAGGCGTGATGACGCAAACCAGCGCACGAAGTGTTACGCATACGCATGCTCATTAATTCTAAGTATTGATTTAAGAGAGCCGGGTCACACCGGCTTTTTTTTGTACTTGAATAGCAGACCAGTAAATAATTTTTTTCGTGTTAAAGAAAAGGTAGTTCATTCCGCAACAGGAAAGCATTGAGTTTGTTATTCCAATTTGGTTTTAATGACGATCGCAAAAGCAGTTGATAAATGAGTAACAATTATCCGGAGGTGGGGGCGAAACTGGCCCCGGAAGGCAAATGTGTATTTACTGTTTGGGCGCCAATTTGTAAGAAAGTCGAGCTGATGATTGGTGGGACTGCGCATACTCTTAAACGAAGCGAATCAGGTTATTGGTCTATTCCTCTCGAAAATGTTGAAGCGGGTAGCCTGTACACTTTCCAACTAGACGGCGAAAAAATATTGCCGGATCCTGCATCTCTGTGGCAGATGAAAGGCGTGCACGGACCGTCTGCCATCGTTGACACTCGCTTTCCGTGGACCGACGATTCATGGAGCGGAGTTAGGCTTGACGATATGATAATCTATGAACTTCATGTAGGAACATTTTCGCCGGAAGGTACCTTTCAGGGTGTAATACAAAAACTGGAATATCTCAAAGAGCTCGGAATCAATACCATTGAGCTAATGCCTGTTGTACAGTTCCCAGGAAATCGAAACTGGGGGTACGATGGCGTTTATCCATTTGCAGTGCACCATGACTACGGTGGGCCTATTGGCCTGATGGAACTCGTCAACGAAGCGCATGCAATGGGCATTGCCGTAGTGCTTGACGTGGTTTACAATCATCAGGGACCAGAAGGAAACTATTTGGGAGAATATGGTCCGTATTTCACCGACAAATACAAAACAGGGTGGGGGAAGGCCATCAATTTTGATGACGCCTTATGTGATGGCGTAAGAAATTTTTATTGGCAAAACGCAATGATGTGGCTGGATACTTTTCATATAGACGGCCTGCGGTTAGACGCGGTTCATGCAATTTGGGATTTCAGTGCCAAACACTTTATCGAAGTATTAGCGGAAAAAGCAGCCGAGCTGGAAAAAGTGTCGCGAAGGAAAAAAGTGTTGATAGCCGAATTTGATCTCAATAATCCAAGGTACATAAACCCTCCATCAAAGGGTGGATATGGTCTCCATGGTCAATGGGTCGACGAATTTCATCACGCTGTTCATTCGCTTGTAACAGGTGAAACCAATGGCTACTACGAAGACTTTGGACAAATAGACCATCTTATTGCTTCGCTAAAGAATTCATATGTCTATACCGGTCAGTACTCCAGGCATCGAAAGAAGCACTTTGGAGTGGCTCCTGATACAAATCCGTATAGTCAGTTCGTTGCATTTGTCCAAAACCATGATCAGATAGGAAACCGAATGCTTGGTGACAGACTAACAACGCAACTTTCATTTGAGGGCCTTAAGCTGGTAGCCGCAGCGTTGCTTCTATCTCCGCATGTTCCCATGTTGTTTATGGGTGAAGAATACGGTGAGAAAAATCCTTTCCAGTATTTCACGAGTCATACAGATCCAGATCTCGTCACAATGGTAAGGGAGGGGCGAAAAAAAGAATTCTCTTACTTCGGTTGGCAGGAGGAAGTTCCCGATCCGCAGGATGAGGAGACGTTCAATCGATCCAGACTATCGTGGACTCAAAAAGATGAGGAACACGCAATTCTGTTGTCCTTCTATACCTTTTTAATAGCGTTTAGAAAGGAACGGATTGCCATGAAAGGCACTGAACGAAAACATGTCAATGCATTCCGAATACCCGAACGGGATATAATAGGTGTCGAGCGCAATTTCCAATCTGATTATCTTTTAATCTTTTTCAATTTTGAGAAAAACGTAGCCCGTTTCTCGTATCCGGATCTCATTGGGTTACGAATGTTATTCGATTCTTCCGCCGCACATTGGAAAGCAGATCGCAGCGAGACTCCCACTTTTTCCCGGACAAATGATTCTGTGGTCATGGCCCCGGAATCAGTAATAATTTTTGAAGCATAAGTATGTTTATTCCTTCTTCCACATATCGAATTCAGTTCAATAAAGATTTTACTTTTGACCAGTTCAATAACATCATCGATTACCTCCATCACTTAGGTATATCAACAATCTATGCGGCGCCTATTTTAAAGTCTACAAAAGGCAGTGTGCATGGCTACGATGTAACTGACCCGCATACTATAGACCCGGAGATAGGGACACTTGAAGAATTGAAAGAAATCGCCGCGCGATTAAAAAAGAAAGGGATGACCTGGCTGCAGGACATTGTCCCAAATCATATGGCGTTTGATCCGTCAAACTTGAGATTGATGGATGTGTTGGAAAGGGGACAGCTGTCCCCCTACTACAATTACTTTGACATCGATTGGAATCATTCTTCGCCCGCACTTAAAGGCAAAGTGCTTGTGCCGTTTCTCGGTGATGAACTAGATTCATGTATAGATAACAAGCAGGTACGGCTCAATTTCACGCAGGCCGGATTTGTCATCGAATATTTTGACGCACGATATCCAGTATCCATTGCTGCATATGATCACATATTCTCAATTCTGTCAACATCCGCCGGAAAAAAGCTGAGAGCAGAGTGGGAGCAATTTAAAGGTGGTGCGGCACCAAGGTCTGACCTTAAGACCTGGCAAAAAGTTAAATCGCATTGGGTCAATTCCATTTCACGTTCGGAAGAAAGCAACATTCGCAAAATATTGGTGGAAGTAGAGACCGACGGGAAAAAGTTGGCTGAGATTCTCGACCGACAACACTATTTACTTTCACATTGGAAGAGAACTGAGAAGGAGATCAATTATCGCCGCTTCTTTACGGTAAATCAATTGATCTGTCTGCGCATGGAGGACGAATGGGTCTTTAACGAATACCATTCATTTCTTCGAACATTGTATAAGGAAAATATAGTCCAGGGATTTCGCATAGATCACATCGACGGCTTGAAAGACCCTGCTCAATATATACAAAGGTTGCGATCCTTATTCGGTGAAAATTGCTATATCATTGCTGAAAAAATATTGGAGTTTAAAGAGCAGGTTCCAGAAAGTTGGCCTCTGCAGGGAACGAGTGGTTACGAATTTTTAGCTTACGTTAACCAATTGTTTACAGACAGAAAAGGCGGAAGAAAACTAGTGGAGTTCTACGAACAGCTTGTGCCACAACTCCCTGGCTACAAGCAAATAGTCGACGAGAATAAGAGAATGATCCTGGACAATTATATGTCCGGGGAATGGGACAATCTCACTAACCTTTTTCTAGAGTTGAACCTGGCAGGTTCATTAAAGAGAGAAAGCATCAAGAAAGCCTTGGGTGCGGTACTGGTGTCGTTACCTGTCTATCGCATTTATCCCGACGATCTTCCACTAACGGGTAGTGATCTTGTTATAATGTCTGAAGCGATTCAGAAAGCAAAGCATCTTTCGCCGATAACGGTATCAGAATTAGATTATTTTAATGAGTTGATTGTCACTCCTCCACAGGAAATGAAAACCACGATTTTGAAATTCCTGAAGCGAATGATGCAGTATGCTGGCCCGTTAACTGCTAAGGGGGTTGAGGACACCACATTCTATGTGTACAATCCGCTTATTTCTCACGATGAAGTTGGTGACTCACCATCCGCAATGGGAATCTCAATTAAAGAATTTCATGGCCGCATGGATATCAGGCAACAGACAACTCCATTCTCTTTAAACACAACCGCCACACATGACACTAAGCGTGGCGAAGATGTTCGCATCCGTCTTAATCTACTTAGTGAGATCCCAGAGCAGTGGATTCATGTCGTTGAGAGCTGGTTTAAAATGAATAAAGACTACCACACTCTTATAGATGGCAGGCATGCACCGTCCGTGAATGACGAATACTTTATATATCAATCGATAATTGGAGGATTCCCAGAAGATCTGAAACCTTCAGAGAGTTGGGTAAGCCGTTTACAGGAGTACCTCGTAAAAGCGCTAAGAGAGGCAAAGATGAACACGAGTTGGGAAGCGCCCGATGATGGTTATGAAAATGGTTGCAAAGAATTTGTGGAGAAGATTATCCGCAACCAGGAATTCATCAGTAGCGCGGTTCAGTTCCTAAATATCATCTTACCTCACGCTAACGCGTATGCAATAGGCCAGATGCTAATTAAAATCACTGCGCCTGGCGTTCCGGACATTTACCAGGGTTGCGAACTTTGGGATCTAAGCTATGTCGATCCTGACAATAGAAGGGCTGTTGATTACAAGATCAGAAAAAAGTTTTTGGATCAGATTCGTGAAAAAGAAGAAGTCGATCCAAAATCCGTCTTCTCATTCCTTGAAGAACACCGTGATAGAGGCGCTGAAAAACTTTTTGTGGCGATGAAAGCGTTGAACTTTCGCAGATCCCACAATAAAACCTTTACTCATGGTGAGTATCTGCCACTTCAGATAACAGGTAGTTATCCCGTTGCCTGCGCCTACGTCCGGCGGTATCGGGAGCAATGCGTACTTGTAATTGTTCCATTGTCACTTGCGACAACGCACGATTGGACCGACGAATCAGTTTTGCTACCTGCTTCGCTTGCCGGCAATTGGACAAACATATTCACTGCAAAATCCAGTGACCTAAATGACCACGTTTCGCTTCGCGATATTCTTTCCGGGTTTCCCTTTGGATTTCTTACCGCAACTATTCCTGTCGAGAGCGACTTTAAATAAATTGAATGCTAGCCCTCCAGCGTAGCTTCCAATGAAATATTTGTATTCAGCAATTTAGAAACTGGACAGTTTGCCTTTGCATCGTCAGCGCATGCCTTAAACTTCTCTTCCGTAATTCCAGGAACAGTAGCTTTGAGGACCAGTTGAGATTGTGTGATAGTACCATCATCGATGGTAATAGTACAGTCAGTTGTAATTTTTTGCGGTGTGAAACCAGCCTCACCCAATACGAAACTCAGTTTCATACTAAAGCATCCAGCATGGGCTGCAGCAATCAGTTCTTCTGGGTTAGTACCCTTTCCTTCTGCGAACCTTGAGTTGAATGAATATTGTGTCTTGTCGAGGATGCTGCTTTGCGTGGTAAGATTTCCGTTACCTTCTTTTCCCGATCCATTCCAAATTGCTGTTGCTCTTCTTTTCATGATTATAGAGTTAGTGTGGTAGTTTGCAAATGTAATAACCCTCAAATGTCGAACAAAAGTTTATAAACTTTTGACCTGATTGTGGTACCGGAAACACACCTTGAAATGTGCCCACAATATGTTGTTAACACCAACTCTATTATTATTGTTTACGACGATCGAAATCTTTAGACACATTTTTTCATGAAAGTAAAAAAGCAAGTCGCAATCGTTTTCTTATAAAAAATTCTTTACTTTCGTCATCAGACCCTTTTCTATCCAATGAAGAATTTTAAAGCATATTCCGACGAGGGATTACTTAAGCTCTTGAAGCAACAGGAGTTAGGGGCCTTTGAAGAAATATACTTGCGATACTGGAGAAAACTTTACTCGGCAGCATATAAAAAGATAACCTCGCGCGAAATTGCCGAAGAAATTGTTCAGGATATTTTCACGTCTCTTTGGGTTAACCGTCACACCGCAGAAATTGATGTTTTGTCATCGTATCTCTTAACTGCGGTTAAGTACAAGGTGATCAATCATCTTGAAAAAGAAATGTCGAAGAAGTTGTATGCTGAAGCCCAGGTAAAATCGTCGCTCACGGTTGATAATTCTACGGAAGAGACGGTGTTACTCAACGAATTAAATCTTGCCCTGGAGAGAGAGATACAAAAACTCCCTCCAAAGCGGAAGCTAATTTTTAAAATGAGTCGCGAGGATCATCTTTCCATCAAAGAGGTTGCATCGAATCTTGGAATATCTGAGAAGACTGCTGAAAACCAACTTGGAAAAGCGCTCAAAGTATTAAAGCTGAACCTCAAACATTTCAATTTCTTCTGATTCTCGTTTGCTTTCGAGAATTCAGTTCCCCAAAATTTTTTTTAGAAAATCTTACCAATTGAGTGGGGGTAAATCACCCTACAGCTGACTATGCTATAACCATAGATCTATTTGTTAAAGCGGATCTATATCAAAACCGTCCCTATGAAGAATGAGATTTCGCCTGAGCTCCTTAACAGGTATTTGAAAGGAGAAGCAACGCCGGAAGAAACCGCTGCAGTCGATCAATGGTATTTGTCTCTTCAGGACGGCCCCGATGACGTTAGCTTACTGGACCCATTAGAATCAAGTTTTGTTCAGAACAAACTCTTTGACCGGATCGCGTTGAATATTCAGGTACCGTCAAAAGAGGCCCCATTACAGAGACCAAAATCAAAATCGTTTTTTTTAACATCTCCCCTCAAGTTAGCTGCTGCCATAACCGCCATAGCTGTTATAGGCATGGGGGCAATCCTTTTCATCAATCAAAAAGGATTGCCCTTGCTTCCATACGAGCGCGTTGCTTCCTCCGGGGGTGAGATGAAGAAGACAGGAAATAATACAAATGATATCAGGCGTGTTATGTTGGAAGATGGAACGGTGATCACGCTGAAACCGAATAGCACTATAGAATATCCGGCGGTTTTTGAGAAAGATGCGCGAAGGATCATGCTGAAGGGTGAAGCGTTTTTTGATGTGTCCAAAGACAAGAATCGCCCCTTTATTATTTCAACGTCGCAGCTCCGGGTGAAAGTACTGGGAACCAGCTTCAACGTTGTCGCATATGAGGGAGCGAAAGAAGCCAGTGTAGCGGTAAAAACGGGTAAGGTGTCCGTTGTAAAAACTAATCACGTAGTAACTCCCGAGCCGGATGAAGAGGAAGTTATATTGACGCCTAACCAGGAGGTTGTGTACAACAGCGCAGAAGATTTGTTTTCGAAGAAACTCGTAGCAGAACCCGAAGTCATTTTAGAAAAACCGACAGTGTTTGCAACACAATATGATGGCGCTCCTGTGGTCAAAATACTTTCAGTGCTTGAAGAAAATTATGGTATTGACATTCAGTATGATGAGAAAATTCTCTCGAATTGTATCCTAACCACTTCGATGGCGGAAGAGGGTCTTTACGAGCGAATTCAAGTCATTTGTAAAGCGATTGGTGCCGAGTATGAAATCAATGATGCAGTCATAACGATCAAGAGCAATGGCTGCAAATAATAAACAATGAAAACTAATATGCCTATGCAATAGAAATACTATCCCAAAACCCACATGTGAAAAAGGCCGTCGATGCTGCTACATCGGCGGCCCGTCATGCCTCCCGTTTTAGCGGGTCAGGCACCTAGTTTTTGCCCTATTAACCAAACAAAAACAAACAAAATTATGAAGAATAAATCTAAACCTATTCCTAACGCCCTGCTATTCTTTATGAAAATTACCCTGATACAAATGTTGATTACGAGCGCGTCTGTGATGCTAGGGTATGCTATAGATAGCAACGGTCAGGAGGTTCTAGAACGAAAAATTACCCTGCAGACCCAAAATGCAGAGGTAAAGAATATTTTGATCGAAATTGAGAAGAGAAGTGACGTCAAATTCACTTACCGCCCCAGGCTCATTAAAGACCTGAACAAAATGAGCCTGAACCTGGTAGAAACCCCGCTAGGGGATGTCTTAGCCCAGGTTTTGGGGTCCCGCCTTAGCTACGATGTTATCGGAAAACAAATAGTGCTGAGGGAACTCGAAGATGAGGAGGAAGAAGGTTACGCCGTTGCATCACTGGCCAATGAAGTAGCAGCCCAGACGGTCACTGGAACGGTTACAGACGAATCTGATGCTCCGATTCCAGGAGTTAACGTACTTGTAAAAGGTACTACAGTGGGTACGACGACAGATACAAACGGTCGATATACCCTTGAGGTACCCGACGAAAACAGCATACTGGTTTTTAGCTTTATTGGATATCAAAGCCAGGAAGTTCAGGTTGGTAGTCGAACCAACCTCGATGTCAGAATGATGCTGGATGTTCAATCCCTGCAGGAAGTTGTGGTAGTTGGATACGGCGAGCAAAAGAAAACAACAATTACAGGGGCTGTTACTTCTGTGAAGAGTGATGTTATACAACAAGCTCCCGTAACTAACCTTTCAAATGCATTAACAGGCCGGTTGCCTGGGACTATCTTCATAAACAGGTCTGGTGAGCCGGGCTACGACGGGTCGACTATCAGGGTAAGAGGAACCAATACTACCGGAAATCCAAATGCACTTATAGTTATTGACGGTATCGCCAATAGAAGCGGTGGCCTTGACCGCCTTAATCCTGCGGACATTGAAAGCATTACAATCCTCAAGGATGGATCTGCTGCGATTTACGGTGCACAAGCTGCCAATGGTGTTATTCTTGTAACAACCAAAAGAGGTAAGGATGGTAAACCTCAAATCGGGTTCAATTATAATCTCGGTTTTAACAGACCTACACGGTTACCCGAGGTGACTGACGCAGCCACTTACGCTACCATGCTGAATGAAATTGATGAATACAGAGGAAACGCTCCCCGCTATTCACAAGATGACATCGCAAAATACAGATCAGGCTCAGATCCATGGACTCACCCTAATACCGATTGGTATGATGCGGTGATCAAGCCAGTCGCGCTCCAGGATATGGGAACATTAACCGTTTCTGGTGGATCAGAAGATGTGAAATACTATGTGTCTCTGGGAACATTGAGCGAAGATGGCGTCTACAGAAACAGTGGAACGAAATACAGACAATATAATTTCAGGTCGAATATTGATGCGAAAATTTCCGAATACTTTTCGTTGTCAGTTGACTTGTCGGGTCGCCAGGAACGCAGAAAATATCCTACCCGGGCAGCCAGCACTATTTTCAGAATGTTGATTCGTGGTAAACCGAATTTACCAGCTTATTGGCCTAATGGGATGCCAGGACCAGACATTGAAAATGGTGACAACCCAGTCGTTATCAGTACACCTGCAACAGGTTACGTTGATGACGTCAACAACGTTTTCCAAAGCAACTTAAAAGGTAAACTTGACATCCCCTGGATCAAAGGTTTGAACGCAACATTCAATCTTGCTCTTGACGAATCTTACAGGCCGATCAAGCGCTTCAGAACCCCTTGGTACCTTTATACGTGGGACTACACAACGTTTGGCGACGATGGCCAACCTGCGCTTGAAAGATCCAGACGCGGTTTAAGTACGCCTGAGCTACAACAGGAATACGAAACTACTTCCGGAAGGACTGCCAACCTTTATCTGAATTACACAAAAGAATTTGGGAATCATTACCTGGCTTTCATGGCGGGAACTGAGCGACAGGTTCTAAAAGGAAATCAATTTGCAGGATTTAGAAACGGATATATTTCAACGGAAGTTGACGAACTGTTGGGCGGAAATCAAAATGCGAGTACAACCGCTAATAATACTGATGTTACCAAATTGTATAACCGCACTCGCCTCAACTACTTTGGACGGGTCAATTACAGCCTGAGCGAAAAATACCTTTTGGAATTTGTTTGGCGCTATGACGCTTCTTACATATTTCCCGAAGATTCGCGCTGGGGATTCTTCCCTGGCGTGTCGGCAGGATGGGTGATATCTGAAGAAGATTTCATGCAGACCGCCAGCTTTATCGATCGGTTAAAAATCCGCGGTTCCTGGGGACAGTTGGGAAATGACAGAATGGATGCTGGCAATGTTTTCTTTGATGAGCATCAGTACTCTAACAACTTTGGATTTGGCGGCGGATACATTTTTGACTACACTACGCTTGCAACAAGTATTACGCAGGCAGCTTATCCAATTGCTAATCCGAACATCACATGGGAAGTTGCCAACAATATGAACATCGGCCTTGAAGGTACATTGTTTGGAGGAAAGGTTTCCTTCGAACTTGACTACTTCAATAACCTCCGGTCCAAGATGTTGATCTACCGGTTTGCTTCAATTCCTCGTACTGCCGGGTTCAGTCCTCCTCGCGAAAATCTTGGAAAATTGCGAAATAAGGGTTTTGACTTCCTGGTCAGCTACAGCGGACAGGCAGGGGATCTCAGCTTCCAGGTTGGGGTGAATGGTGGTTACGCAAAGAACGAAGTAGAATTCTTTGATGAACCTGCAACCGTTTTGCCTTGGCAGTCAATTACAGGTCGCCCTCACAACACTCCTTTGATGTATAAGGCAATCGGCGTGTTCAGGGATCAGGGGGAAGTTGATGCCTATCCGCATTGGCCAGGCGCACGTCCTGGTGACATCAGGTTTGAAGATGTGAATGGCGATGGCCAAATAAACTCTGATGACAGAATTCGGCTCGAGAATAATACAATACCAAGATTCCAGGGAGGTTTGACGTTAGATCTTCAATACAAGGCATTTGACTTCAGTCTCCTTTTCCAGGGAGCATCTGGTGCTCGTTCTTATATCAGAACGCAATCGGGAGACTTTGGAAATTATCTCCAGGAATTTGCCGATGGACGTTGGACAACGGAAAATCCAAGTTCAGATAATCCAAGGACGTTTAACAGAGAAGATGAATATTGGATCTCTCAGATAAATACCTACTGGTATCGGGATACAGACTATATCCGGTTGAAGAACATTCAATTGGGTTATACATTGCCCAGCAACATGATCAACAGAGTTGGTTTGAAGACAGCACGACTTTACGTGAATGCCATCAACCTTCTGACTTTTGATAGTTTCAAGGTGTTCGACCCCGAAACGGACAATCAGGACGGAACGGTATATCCGCAAAAACAGACTTTTAACGTTGGTGTTAACTTAACCTTCTAAAACCTGATCTGTATGAAGAATCTAGTGAAATATATATTAGGATTGTCGCTCGTATTGTACTCGACATCTTGTGATACTGACTTCTTAAATGTTAAGCCGGAAGACCGCTTCAATGAGACTGCCGTTTGGCAGGACCCAGGATTAGTGGAGGCGTTTGTGAATGAAATGTATCGCGGTTTGAATCATGGTATCAGGGAACTGATGCTTGGGTCGTTGGTTGATGAATCTCACTTCATCCATAACTATGGATCCGCTCAGGTGGTGCAATCAAACTTGACCTCCGGTGATATCGGATCATTTAGCCGTGGCGACTTTGAAGAATTTAACTGGCCCGTGTTGTACGCGAGAATTCGTCAGATAAATCTTTTCCTTGAAAACATTGAAGAGGTGGAATTCGACGATGAAGAATGGAAAGATCGCCTGAAAGGTGAGGTACATTTCCTGAACGCTTATTTCTATCACAATCTCGTTAGGCTATATGGTGGCGTTCCTCTTGTAACGAAGGCTTATGACCTGCAGGATGAATTCATGATCTCGAGAAGTTCACTTCAGGAATGTATCGACTACATTGTTGAGGAAGCCGATCTCGCAGCATCGCTCTTACCTACTGAATATGGTAGCGGCGGTGGTGACATTGGGCGTGCGACCAAGGGTGCTGCGTTAGCACTTAAGGCAAGGATACTGTTGTATGCTGCTAGTGATCTTTACAATGATCCCAGCTGGGCAACCGGGTATGCAAATCCCGAACTCATTTCAACTACGGGTGATCGTAACGCGAAATGGCAGGCAGCAAAAGATGCAGCCAAGGCTGTTATGGATTTGGGTATCTACGAACTGCAGGATACTGGTGACCCTGTAAAGGATTACACCGATCTGTTCCTCATGAAGGATAGCAAGGAAGCAATCTTCAGCCGTTTCTTTATCAAGAACCGCGGATGGGAAGATGGCGCATTGCCTGGCCTGGCAAATGGTCCGAACGGCTATCATAACTGGGGAGGAAATACACCTATTCAGGAACTGGTAGACGACTACGAAATGACTGATGGAACTAAGTTCGACTGGAATAATCCCACTCATGCAAATGCACCTTATGAAAATCGCGACCCGAGGTTCCAGGCAAGTATTCTATACGATCAGGCAGTTTGGCGCCCTCGGCCAAGTGATGTCGTGAGTATCGATCCGGTTGGTAAAATTATTATCCGTTCGGTAGAAACGGCGCCCGGCGTATGGACACCTGGCCTGGATACCCGCGATGGTCCTATTGAAGACTGGAATGGAGGTTACTCAGGATACTATTTGAGAAAGTTCATCGATCCAAGTGTTGTACACGAATATGCTGCAGCAGGTGGAAACCAGGAGGCCCCTTGGCATTTCTTCCGCTATGGTGAAATTCTATTGAACTATGCCGAAGCATGTATTGAACTCGGCCAGGACGCTGAAGCGAGAACGTACATTAACATGTTGAGAGATCGGGCAGGCATGCCTGACGTCACGGAATCAGGTGATGCGTTGATGGAACGCTACAGAAACGAAAGAAGGATAGAGCTCGCGTTCGAACAGCATCGCTACTTCGACGTAAGAAGATGGATGATTGCGCCGCAGGCAATGGGACGCAACGCCAATGGCATTGTTATTCAAGATCCGCTTGCTGGTCCGGTTGAATATTCGAGAAATAAGATTCAGGATCGTGCATGGAATGACAAAATGTATTTCCTGCCAATCATCCTGGATGAAATGAACAGGAATACTGAGCTGGTTCAAAATCCATTTTATTAACCTATGAGCTAACACCGAAGCCATCCTGTCAAACCGGGATGGCTTTTTTTATCTCATTTAATGTCCGTGAATGTTTATCAGGTGCTTCTACATTATCATATTAGTATTATCATTGGCAGCATGCTCGCAACAAAGCGACACGTTGTTTCAACTGGTCTCACCTCAAAAGTCAGGACTTGATTTTGTCAACACCGTAGAAGAAAAGGACACGATCAATATCATTACAGTACAATACATGTATCACGGTGGGGCTGTAGCCATTGGTGATTTCAATAATGATAACCTCAGCGATATTTTTTTTACAGGTAATATGGTCTCTAACCGATTGTATCTCAATCGCGGTGGACTGAAGTTTGAGAATGTGACCAAGCAAGCCCGCCTTGAAGGAACGGAAAGGTGGAATTCTGGTATTGCGTTAGCGGATGTCAACCAAGACGGATTGCTTGATGCTTACGTGTGTGCCACCATTAACAACGACCCTGAGAAAAGAGCGAATAGGTTATACATAAACAAAGGACTGGATTCACAAGGAATACCACGCTTCGACGAACAGGCAAAAGCGTATGGCATTGCCGATACGGGATACAGTCAGAATGCCGCCTTTTTCGATTATGACCGTGACGGCGATCTTGATCTATATGTTCTCACCAATCTTGAAAGCGATAAAATCCCTAGCAACTACCGCCCTCGCATTATGGATGGCTCAGCGCTTAATAATGACAGACTTTATCGAAATAATGGAAATGGAACTTTTACGGATGTAACAATCGAAGCCGGAATTCTCATTGAGGGTTACGGCCTTGGCTTGGGTATAGCAGATATTAATCTCGATGGCTGGCCAGATATCTATGTAGGAAACGATTATGTGTCCAACGACATACTATACATCAACAATCGCGATGGAACATTCAAGAATGAAATTAAGGGTAGGTTGAAACATCAGTCATTGTTCTCGATGGGAATTGATATCGCAGACGTTAACAACGACAGATTCGTCGATATCATAACCCTTGATATGCTTCCTGAAAATAATCTGCGACGAAAAACGGTGTCTGGCGCTGGAGCAACTTATTACAACTACATCAACAACGTCGAATATGGATACGAATTCCAGTACATGCGCAACATGCTGCATGCTAACAATGGTGATGGTACATTCAGAGAAATAGGACAGATGGCGGGCATTCATCAGACCGAATGGAGTTGGTCTTCGCTTTTTATGGATGCCGACAACGATGGCTACCGCGATCTTTTGATTACCAATGGATTTCCAAAAGACGTTACCGATAAAGATTACGTGATGTTTAAAAGGGAGGTGGGTGCTTTCAAAAATTATCGGTCATTAATTGATTCAATCCCTGTCTTGAAAGTTCCAAACTATGCTTTTCAAAATGATGGCGAGTTTTCTTTCTCAGACAAAACGAGAGAATGGGGAATGAATCAACCTTCATTTTCAAACGGGGCGGCTTTCGCAGACCTGGATAACGATGGAGATCTCGATTATGTAATTAACAACATAAATGACGTCGCCTTCTTGTATGAGAATAAACTGTATGATGGTGAGAAGAAATCCAAAAACAATTTTTTAAGAATAAAATTGATTGGCGATGAACGAAACAAATCCGGTCTCGGTACAAAGATCACTATACGCCACGGTGGAAAAACACAATACATTGACCATTCAGTTTATCGAGGATACTTGTCGACGGTAGAAGACTACATACATTTTGGAGTTGGGGAAAGCACTGTTGTGGATACCCTGACCGTTGTGTGGCCCGACGGCAATTCTCAACTTCTTGAGAAAGTGGCCGCAAACCAATTGTTAGAATTAAAATATGATGAATCGAAGAAGCGACAGTTAAATCTGGATGAAGGGTTGAATGTGCCCGGCATGTATTTTCAAGAAGTATCTTCCAGCCACAATTTAAAGTACCGTCATAAAGAATGGGACAAAATTGATTTCTATCGCCAACGAACATTGCCACATAAATTCTCCCAGGCAGGACCGGGTATCGCGGTGGGGGATATCAACGGAGATCAAATTGAGGATTTTATTTTAGGCGGATCGTCACTGTATGATGCAACCATATTCAAGCAACGAGCCGATGGAACATTTGTTGAATCAGTATTGTCAAAAACGTCTCACAATAAGTCGGAAGATGAAGGTCTTTTGTTGTTCGATGCCGATAACGATAATGACCTTGATTTGTATGTTGTGAGTGGTAGCTACGAAGGTGAAGCTGGCGAAGACCGTTATGAAGACCGCTTATATATCAACGATGGTAAAGGGAATTTTAAACTTGCAAACGACGCTTTGCCTTCTACCATCGCCAGTGGCTCATGCGTAAGAGCAGCAGATTTTGACGGAGATGGCGACCTCGATCTGTTTGTTGGTGGTCGTGTGGTTCCGGGCTCTTACCCAATCGCACCCGAGAGTTATTTGCTCAGAAATGATAATGGGAAATTTTCGGACGTCACCGAGACAATTGCCAAAGGTCTTAAGCATGTAGGAATGATTACCGATGCGATATGGACAGATTTTGATGGCGATAAAAAAATTGACCTTATGCTTGCAGGCGAGTTTATGCCTATTGCCCTTTTTCGAAACACTGGATCTGGCTTTGCAAAGGTCGTAGGTACAGGTCTGGAAAATTATAGTGGATGGTGGAACAGCATTTCGTCCGCGGATTTTGATAAGGATGGCGACCCGGATTATATCATCGGAAATCTTGGATTAAATAACTATTACAAGATATCAGATAACCAACCGCTACGGGTATACGCAAAAGACTTTGATGCCAACGGCAGCATGGATGCGATTATAAGCTGCTATTTTAAATCTGAAGAAGGTGATATGCGTGAATATCCCGTACACTTTTGGGACGAGTTGAATAGTCAAAGTCCGAAATTCAGAAACCAATTCAGCAGCTACAAGCAGTATGGTGCTGCAACAATGGATCTTCTCCTGAAACCGTATGATACCGCCGGTATGCTCGTACTAAAGGCAAACTATTCCCAATCAAGTTATGTCGAGAATTTAGGGAATGGAAAATTCCATTTGAAGCCTTTGCCAAAGTCCGCCCAGGTCGCGCCTGTCAACGGCACAATTGTTACCGACGTTAATTCTGATGGATGGCTTGACGTGTTGCTCATTGGCAACGACTATGGAAATGAGGTGTTTTCAGGAATGTATGATGCAGGTGCGGGACTTGTTTTGATTTCGAATGGTAAGGGAGAATTCAAGGCAGTGTCCAATGTTGCAAGTGGTTTTAAGGTCGATGGAGACGCGAAAGCGCTGGCAAAATTGCGAAGTGCATCAGGGGATGAGTTGCTGATCGCGACGCAGAATCGTGACAGCCTGAGAGTATTTCGCCCAATCAAAGAGCGACAACCGTCGAGATATTTCCTACCGCTGTCATATGATGCTACGGCGGAGTTTCATCACAATGATGGAAAGAAGGAAATGGTTGAATTTTATTATGGATCGGGATATCTTGCCCAATCAACACGAACTATATTGGTGCCTTCCACGGTCGAAAAAATTATTGTCCACGATACGAGGGGAAACCAGCGGGACATTGCTTATGATCAATTGGCGGTTCGAGCGGATTGATAAATAGTTAGTAAACGGATTTAAATGCGATTCATTTGAAGTGTACAAAATTTGGTTTGGTTCTTCTGGCAAGTCTTTTCTTTTTTCAATGCACCGAGCCGAAAAAACAATTTACAGAACTTACGACCGATCAGACCGGCCTGGATTTTCGTAACGACATTACTGAGACGCAGCATACGAACATTATGACGTACGAGTATTCGTACAATGGCGCAGGCGTTGCAGCAGGTGATGTAAATAACGATGGACTCCCTGATCTGTACTTTACGGGTAATTCTGTTCCGAACAAACTTTTCTTAAATAAGGGAAACTTGCATTTCGAAGATGTGACTGCCATCACAAAAACTGAGGGACGAAAAGATTGGCGAACCGGAGTAACTATGGTTGATGTAAACGGCGATGGATGGCTTGACATTTATGTTTGCTATTCCGGCAATGCTCCAGGCGAAGGTTATAATCTTCCCGTGGTTAAAGATTATCCCAACAGGGCAAACCAGTTATTTATTAACGATGGGTGTGACCCTGGCGGAGTTCCAACATTCAGCGAGCGTGCTAAGGAATATGGTCTGGATGCAATCGGTACGTTCTCGACTCAAGCATATTTTTTCGATTACGATCTTGATGGTGATCTTGATATGCTTTTGGTCAATCATGCAAACATGTTTTATGCGGCTTTCTTCAACACCAAACGACTACGGAATTTGAGGCACCCATACTTTGGCAATAAACTCTATCGCAATAATTCTCGCGAGGTTGATGGGAAGACTGTAATAGAGTTCGAGGACGTAAGCGACAAAAGTGGCTTTCATGGAAGCGGCTTAAACTTTGGACTAAGTGCTGCCATTAGTGACCTGAATTTTGACAACTACCCCGACATCTATGTGACCAACGACTATGAAGAGCAGGACTTCTGCTACATCAATAACGGGGACGGAACCTTTAAAGAGGTTTCGCACAAGATGTTTGCGCACCTGTCAAAGTTTGGAATGGGATCGGATATCGCCGATATGAATAATGATGGACTTCAGGATATTCTCGTCCTCGACATGCTTCCAGAAGACAACTATCGGCAAAAGTTATTGAAAGGCCCGGACGAATTCGACCGTTATTCCATTGCTGTCGATAGTGGATACCACCACCAGTATATGCGCAATACGCTTCAGCTGAATCGTGGATTTGCATCTGATTCTTTACCGCGATTTAGTGAGATCGGTCAACTGTCTGGTATATCGAATACAGACTGGAGCTGGTCGCCATTTTTTATTGATTTCGATAACGATGGACTAAAAGATATTTTTGTCACAAATGGATACCTGCGCGATTTCACGAACATGGATTTCATGAAATACACAAGTACGGTTTACAATGATGCCAAGGTGGCTAATCAGCAGGTCGATTACTTAAAGCTGATCCAGCAACTACCAGTTACACGATTAAACAACTATGTTTTCAGAAACCTTGACGGTATCAATTTCAAAAATATCAATGAGCAATCCGGATTAACGAGCAAGACCGTTTCCAATGGAGCAGCATACGCAGACTTCGACAATGATGGAGATGTTGACATCGTAACAAACAATTTGAACGACCAGGCTACTTTAATCAGAAACAATCAGAATGAAATCAAAGGAAATAATTTCTTAAAGATTAAGTTAAAAGGGTTGGCGCCGAATACGTATGGAATCGGCTCAAAGATTATTGTTAAAACGGATTCATTGGAAATTGTACAGGAGGCTTTTTACACCAGGGGCTATGCTTCGAGTGTTGAGCCACTTTTAACAATCGGTGTTGGTCGGGCATCGCGCTGCGATGTAAAAGTGATCTGGCCTGATGGACGTGAGTCGGTTGCAGCCAATGTTGCCGTTAATGAAATGACGGTTGTAGATCAAACTTCTGCAAAGCCTTCCACAGATGGTTTGAAACCGACGCCTAACTCAACACTGTTAACAGATGTCACAAAACAATCCGGGCTTGATTTTAAGCACCTAGAAAATACCTTCATTGATTTTAAGGGGCAACGATTGCTCTACTATCAACTGTCAAGACTTGGAGGGAAGCTTGCAAAGGCAGACGTTAACAACGATGGGAATGATGATATTTTCTTTGGCGGCGCCACGGGTCAACCCGGCAAGCTATTTTATGGCAGGGATGATGCAACATTTGTGTTGGCAAATTCTCAACCATGGGAACACGACAAAGAATTGGAAGATATAAGTGCCTTGTTCTTTGATGCGGATAACGATGGAGATCAGGATCTATATGTTGTTAGTGGCGGAAGTGAATTTGTCGTCAATGCGCCGCTTTATCAGGACCGGCTTTATGTGAACAATGGTGCTGGCTCTTTTACAAGAACTGCAGGCCTTCCTGCTGAGACGTCGAGTGGTAGTTGTGTTGTCGCTGCTGATTATGACAAAGATGGCGATATGGATTTATTCGTTGGTGGTCGACACGTACCTGGTAGTTATGCAGTGATTCCCAATAGTTTTATTCTCGAAAATAAGTCAGTGGGCGGGGATATTAAATTTGAAAACAGTACATCTACTGTAAGCTCAGATCTTTCAAATATCGGGATGGTGACCGCAGCAACATGGGTGGATTTCAACAATGATTCCTGGCCCGATCTTATAGTTGTGGGCGAATGGATGCCGGTAAAAATTTTTCAAAATGAAAAAGGAAAATTAGTTGAACGCACCGACATTAAGGATTTGCAAAAAAGTAATGGCTGGTGGTGTAGCGTAACCTCGGCTGATGTTGATGGAGATGGCGACCTCGATATCCTTTTAGGAAACGCAGGTACGAATATGCAATTTAAAGCATCGGATAGAGAACCCGTGGAACTTCACGCCGGCGATTTCAATCAGGATGGAACGCTGGACCCAGTGTTGTCCTATTATATTAAAGGTAAGAGCTATCCCATGGCCAGTCGGGATGAAAT
>JAEZBX010000317.1 GCA_023412765.1 Bacteroidota bacterium | reverse complement strand
CCCATACGGGTAGGGTATGCGTCTACCAGTTCGGTGAATGACATTGTTGGCTTTTTAGTCAACTCTTCAATCAAAAATTTCTTCTGTGCTTCAACCGTGTAAGGATATTGAATTACCTGGTGTACGGGTTTGTTTTTCTCAGCCTCCTGACGCTTCAAGACTTTTTCGAACACCGTCATCAATTTGAAGATCGTAACATCCTGCAGTTCCGCCTCGACGTTTGTGCTTTCAGCAAGCGCCCTTAGCTCCTTCATGATATTACCGCGCTTTTCTTTGAAAAGCTCTGTCTCCTCCAGCTTCTGAAAACTTTCGATTACCGATTTATATTTCTTATACTCCAACAAATGACGAACAAGCTCCTCGCGCGGATCGATCTCGTTCCCTTGCTCATCCAACTGCGGCCTGGGCAAAAGCATTTTTGATTTGATACGCATGAGCGTCGCTGCCACCAGAATGAATTCACTGGCGACTTCGACGTCCAACCGCTCCATGTGATGGATATAATCCAGAAAATCTCCCGTTATCTTGGAGATGGGTATATCGTAGATGTCCAGTTCGTCGCGTTCGATAAAAAACAGCAGCAGGTCGAAAGGACCTTCAAACAGGGGCAGCTTGACCTCAAAATTCTCGTGCGTCGTCATAAGAGCCCCAAATTTATTTATAATCCCGCAAAAAATGCCGACATCTTGGAAATAACTACCTTTGTCCCTTATTTAAGGTTTAACAGGTGTTGAAACACTGTAATTAAATGCCTGTTAATATTTGTAATGAGGGATACATGCTTATAACTCCTGGAAAACTTTTAGCCAGCGTCAACAGCCCGGCAGATATTAAAAAGCTTGACCAGGCGCAGTTGGTACAATTATGCGACGAACTTCGCCATTTTATCATCGATAATGTATCGGTATATGGTGGCCATTTCGGAGCTAGTCTTGGCGTTGTTGAGCTCACTGTCGCCTTGCACGCCGTTTTTAACACTCCCTACGACCAACTGGTGTGGGATGTAGGTCACCAGGCATATGGCCATAAGATCCTCACAGGCCGCCGTGATGAGTTCCATACAAACCGCGTCTATAAGGGCCTATCGGGGTTCCCTAAACGCAGCGAAAGCGAATACGACACTTTTGGCGTAGGCCATTCCTCAACCTCCATTTCCGCAGCTCTCGGGATGGCATCAGCCTCAAAATACCTGAAAATTGAAGACAAACAGCATATTGCGGTAATCGGCGATGGGGCGATGACCGGCGGGATAGCGTTTGAGGGTCTTAATCATGCGGGCGTTTCAGATACCAATATCCTTATTATTCTCAACGACAATTGCATGTCGATTGACCCTAACGTAGGGGCACTGAAGGATTACCTGACCGACATTACCACCAGCAAAACCTATAACAAGCTAAAAGACGAAGCGTGGAACATGCTGGGCAAACTTTCAATGTTTGGCAAAAGTGCCCAGGAGATTGTTTCGAAGGTAGAAAGTGGGATCAAGGCCACATTGCTTAGTCAAAGCAACCTCTTTGAGTCGCTGAACCTGCGCTACTTTGGGCCTGTAGATGGTCACGACGTTACGCATCTTATGACGGTCTTAAACGACCTCAAAAGCATCAAGGGGCCGAAGATACTCCATTGCATCACCACAAAGGGAAAGGGATACGGGCCGGCCGAGAAGGGAAATGCTACCACCTGGCACGCGCCAGGAACATTCGATAAGATCTCAGGCGAGATCTACAAGAAGGTTTACGAAAATCCGCAGGCACCCCGTTATCAGGATGTCTTTGGGCACACGCTGGTGGAGCTCGCAAAAGCGAACCCTAAAATTATGGGGATAACTCCAGCGATGCCATCCGGATCTTCCATGAACATCATGATGAAGGAAATGCCAGACCGCGCATTTGATGTTGGAATCGCGGAGCAACATGCGGTAACATTTTCGGCTGGACTCGCTACACAAGGACTTATTCCATTCTGTAATATCTACAGCACCTTCATGCAGCGCGCCTACGACCAGGTGATTCATGATGTGTGCATTCAGAATCTGCCTGTCAACTTTTGCCTTGATCGAGCTGGGTTCGCTGGCGCTGATGGACCGACCCATCACGGTGCTTATGACCTCGCGTACTTCAGATGCTTGCCTAACATCATTGTCTCTGCGCCAATGAATGAAAGAGAGCTACGCAATCTTATGTATACCGCTCAGCTCCCACGAAAGGAAAAGGCATTTTCGATACGCTATCCAAGAGGACAGGGAGTAATGCCCGAGTGGCGCACGCCGCTGGAGGAAGTTAAGATTGGAACAGGAAGGATGTTGCGCGATGGTGAAGATCTCGCCATACTTACGATAGGTCATATTGGAAATTATGCTACGCATGCTTGCGAACAACTTGCCAAGCAAAACATCATGGTGGCACACTATGACATGCGTTTTGTAAAACCACTGGATGAGCAATTGCTACACCAGGTCTTTCTCAAGTATAAGAAGGTCATAACTGTCGAGGACGGTTGTGTCCAGGGTGGTTTTGGAAGTGCCATCCTCGAGTTTATGGCAGACAATAATTATTTCGCCGAAGTGAGAAGGCTTGGGATACCAGACAATGTAATCGAGCATGGCGAGCAAATTGAATTGCATCGCGAATGTGGATTTGATCCCGATGGCATTGAACGAGCCGTAGTGGAAATGCTGGAGTCTGTACCTCGATCTATATCATGAACTCTGTTTTCTCAAGAGAAAAGGGCACTGGGAAACCAGTTTTACTAATTCATGGGTTCCCATTTCACCAAGGACTCTGGGATGGATTTTCTGAAAAACTTACCGACCAGTTTCGCGTCATAACGGTTGACCTACCGGGCTTTGGAAAAAGCCCACTACTGAAGTCCCCGTTTACCATCGATCACGTAGCTGAAACGTTGTTAGACTTCTTGCGCGACAAAAGTCTGAATGACGTTGCGATCATAGGCCACTCTCTGGGCGGGTATGTGGCACTATCGATGGTGAAAAAAAATTCGAAGTTGTTTCGTGCTCTCGTCCTCTTCCATTCTACCGCGTATAGTGACAGCGCGGAGAAAAAGGAGTCAAGAATGAAAGTGGTTGATTTTGTCAAGAAGAATGGAGCATTGCCTTTTACCACTGGTTTCATCCCTCCACTATTTGCCAACCCCAATCATCCCGCAATAGAAAAGGTCAGGAATATTGCCAGCGAAGCAAGTGCCGAGGCGGTAATAGGCTATTCGTTGGCTATGAAAGACCGCGAAGAACATGTCAAAACATTGGAAAGCTTTGAAAATCCTACGCTGTTTTTGGCAGGTAAGAATGACCCCGGAATACCTCCGGAATCGATCATAAAACAAGCTAGACACTGTCAAAAACCCCAAATTCAAATCTTAGACGATGTTGCCCATATGGGTATGTTTGAGAAACCTGAAGCAACTGCTTCGGAAATCAAAGATTTCCTGTCCAAACCTCACACCTGAATTCATTTCCCGTCGGGAACCTCTTTTGATTTTATCCCTATTTCATTGCTAAATTGTGCGTCTCTATGGCGGAATTACTGTCTGTCGTAGCTAGGTTAAGTTAATGCAGAACTTTATATTTGTTATTAAGAATAAAACCAATCCGTAATATGGAAGATATTGCTACCCAAAATTATGATGCATGGAACTCAATGGCTAGAATGTTAGCCTTTGTTGCATGGGGTGTCTCATTTGCGATTGTGATGTATCACGTTGTCCGTTTAGCCAGCATGGGCGATGCAAAGACCAAGTACGACTTTATCAATAAAAGTGAGATCAAAACTTTATGGGTTGCTGCTTTGATATTGATAGTAGGTTGCTGCTTTTATGCAAATGCAAACATTGATAAACTGAGCACACTTTGGATTTTTGTTCGGGGATTCACGACGTTCATGATGGGTACGATCTTCGCGCTCATTGTTCAGAACATGTTGAAATTTTATTATCCTTTCTTCATCGAGAAAAGATTGAAAGCCCTTCGTTATAAGCCACGGATTTCTCCGAAGACTGGCAAGCCAATGAAGTTGCTGGGCGAATCTGAAGAAGACGCTTACCTGGATGAAGGTATGCAGGCTGAGGAACAAGTTTTCTCAATCGATTATGACGTGTGGAAAGATGAAGAAACTGGCTATGTAAAAATTGAACGTTACTCTGGTCACCTCCACGCGTTGCAATGTCCTGAATGTAATTACCAAACCTTTAAGGTAGTTCGCGAAGAAATTCTGAAAGCACCAATAGATTCTGAAGAAGGTCAATTGTTAAAACACTTCCAGTGTGGGTACTGCGGTTACAAAGCTAAGAAAACGGTTACGCTACACGCATCTCAAAAATTTGAAGAATCCTCTGCTGCGACAGCGTAGTCAGTAACGATATTTATAGAGAGCCCCTGTCTGATAAAAGGTAGGGGCTTTTTTGTGTCTGCTGCCTCTCAAAGGTGATCGGTAAACGGTAAACGGTCGGCCCGAGGATGTTTTGTACGTACTTGGCTCGAGCCGACCGGCCCGATAGGTATCGGGCACCGATCACCTCTTTTTTGTATACTGGAATAAGCTGAATGCTTCGATCCATATTACTCACACAGCACGTAGAGTCCGCCACCGATTACTGATTCCCAAGTCGCTCGACCCTCGTAACGAAGTACTTCGTGTCACCGCGCCAGGGGAAAGCCAGATAGTGCTTTTCGAAATAGAGGTTGACGCGCTCGCCACTTAAAGATACTCTTCTTAATTCTTCAATCACCTCCTTCTCACTCTTGTAAACTGAGAAATCAAATGATTCGGCGATTGGGCTGGCGCCTCGCAGTGCTCCGAATGTTTCCAGGTTGATCTTCCCTTCATAGGTCTTGAATACCATTCCCTTCTCACTGACCCGCAATACCTTTCCAGCCATTACTCCTTCCTCATAGGTTGCCCAGTACAGGAAAGCAAACACGGCGACCGCGATAACGATAAGAGAGATGAATATAACTTTCACAACTTTCTTTGTACGGCGCTTGAGCCTGGCGCCAAATGTTTCGACTTCCATAACAATTATGATGTCTTCAATAAATATACCTAATGAATCTGATATTTATTCCACCTTGAGCGGAATCACGTCTCCTGATCAAAATAAATTTTGTAGAAGTGCTTGTTGGTATGCTCATCGAATCCCTTTTCTATCAATTCGCGATTGCCGTGAATATAGATGTGAAAATTCTTATCAAGCTTTAAGACACTTTTAAAAACACGCACCTGCTTTTTCACCGCCTGAGCAGAAATCTCAAAATTTTCCGCGCTGTTTGCTTCGCCCCAGGGATGGGAACGTTCATAGTTCCTGAATGATTCAATCACGGAAGGATCTTCCAGCACTTGTTCTTCGAATTCATGTTTATCAAACTGGTCCTTCGACTTGAAGAAATTCATCGAGCGATTTAGAAGATCGATCTTGTCCGCTTTCGAAACCTGAAACTCATCTGACATTTGTTCGTCAACATACTGGCGTGTCAGATCCAGGAAATTTCGAGTCTGATGATAACTTTCAGCCCGCGGTGCGAGACATAAGAATTCATTCATCCAGAATTGAGCTTCAGATTTATTCACAGCATCAACGGCTAACACCTTAAACCCACTCTCCTTTTCCATCTTAAATACAAGACATCCCTTATCGAGTTTTTGAACATTAATACCAGAATCTACCTTCAGTGCAAAATCAGGCGATGATGTATTCAACTTCAGGTAAGAACTTCTGTTTTCGGCTTTGAAAATTCCAATGACCTCGATGGTTTCATCTTGAACTACTACGTTCGACAAATGAGCGACAAACAATTCACCGGACTTTATAATCGGAAGCAGCGTTGTGTTGAATAGATGATGTGCAATGTTGATTGAATTTTCGTGAAACGTTTGTGGCCTTGAGAACATTGCCGATACAAAATTGAATACTGGGTTGACTCGAAAATTATCGTCCTCGGAAGTAAACCTGTAATATTCTGGAGTCGTGAACGAAGACAAAAAATATTTGAGAACCATTTTCTCTATGTCTTCGCTTTCCACATCAAGTGGACCTGCCGACAACTTCAGCTTCTCGCCGTTAACACCGTTTCCCACTATGTGAGCAGAAACGTTCAATATTTTTGCTTCGGAGTAATCGATCATACGAGTAAGGTAAGATGGATTTTGGGGGAAGGCAATAGTGGTAAGTAGTAAGAAGTAAGTGGTAAGTGGTGGTGGGTGCTGCTTGGACGGGATGAGCCTTGGAGTGTCGATTTGTTAGCCTATTAATTCGAAGCGGGTGTAAGGGACTAGCACTGGTGGAATACGAATGCCTTCGGGTGTTTGATTGTTCTCAAGAATTGCTGCTACAATTCTGGGTAGAGCCAGCGCGCTTCCGTTCAAGGTATGCAGCAACTGGATTTTATTTTCCTTGTTCTTGTATCTAAGTTTCAATCGGTTCGCCTGAAAGGCTTCAAAGTTGCTCACTGAGCTAACCTCCAACCACCTTTGCTGGGCACCAG
>JAEZBX010000184.1 GCA_023412765.1 Bacteroidota bacterium | reverse complement strand
CAGCTGTATATGATGTGTCTAGCCTTTTTGAGAGTTCCTTAGATCACAATTAAATGTCTCTATCTGCCGGTGCTTGGTTCAAAATAGTCCGTCAGAAAACGACGGTAGTTGAAGGCTCAAATTTCTCCTGAAAAAAATTCTTGTGCACAATATCTTATAGGCGGTACACCAAGTCCTTACCGCTGTTTGCTGCTGTAGACATCGAATCCAATAAAATTTCGGTCATTGATTGCCCAGTGGTCACGCCGCTAGTTGTTACCACGTGATATCCCATGTTGACCAAAGATGATGTGACGTCCTCTGAAGGATGTCCATAACCGTTTGAACCGACGGAGATGGCCATTGGACATGCTTGAATATACGCCTGATTCTTCCAAAATTTTTCGAAATAGTTAGTAAGTGCGCCATGGTGAGAAGCCTGGCCCAAGATCAACATTGACTTTGTAAATTGTCCGGAAGATCTTCTCAAAATTCGTTTGAACACTGCTTGCTCGGCATCACTAGTAAGTAAAACATGAGTGTTCTTATCATAAATTTTAATAACTGTCGATAACAAATTTGACCGATACGTTTCGCCATCCTTGAGCTGGGCTGGTTTATGTACAAGTTTGTTAAATGCACTTATCTCCTCATGACTCGGAGACAAAATTCTCATGGCCCATCGAGAGTTAAAAGTATAATCGCCCGGAGCGCCCGCGTTGAGGTGCCCAAAATTATTTATTCGGCCAGCTTTATGCAATTTTTGGGCGAATTTGAAAAGGGAGCCAAGCGTATCAGCTTCGTAGTTAGTAACAGTAGCAATTCGTAAATATTCCGGGACGGATTGACACGTATGGAGAAAGTAATTGATTTGAATATTATTCTTGTCGCAGAAAGCTAGCAGCTCTTCCATTCCTGAATAGTGATCCGCATGCGGATGCGACAATAAGATAAACTCTATTTCCTTCAAGTCAGTTATTGAACGGAGATGTTCGATAACCGGGTTTGTTCGGCCTAAAATGTTACAATCAATAATGCAAATTCTTTCTTGCCCATCATCCTCCCACTGGATCACTATGCTATCACCCTGTCCGACATTCTTAAACGTAATTGTCACTTTTTCTTAGCGGGAAATTTTATCGGTTTATCCAAAAGTCCCTTCTCTATTCCGGCAAATGCTTCTTCTCTCTTCGCAGCATCAATAAATAGGTCATACCGAAACAAATTCTTACCATTTACAAATTCGATATTGAGTCTCCCAGGACGTTGGTAGGTTTTAATAAGTACCTGCGCGCCCACCTTGAATTCAACTGCACCATTAAGTAGATTTTTTTTGAAATGTCTTTTCTGGGTTCTAAGAGTGTTCGCATCAATTAAACATTCCATCGTCACTACTTCATCGTTATAATCGACGATAATTGCAGGAATGTTTTCTATGATGTCCCATTTATCCTCAATAACGCCGGATGCTGTGATTATCAGATTCCCATTTTCGGTATTGATGATATCTTCCTGATCATACTTTACCCTTGCCGCTGAAACACTTGATATCCGAGTATCACCGCTATAACGTATAGTGTAGACGTTGGAGGGTTTTAAATCAGAATGAATTTTACCTGAATAAGCCTCATCGATCCATGACGCCGTACTTTGGTCAAACGATATTGTTGCATCGGTCGATAGTCGCCCCTCGACAAGCCTCAATACGGTGTCAAGCGAAGCCGGTTCAGTTGGTGCGTTCAATATTTCATGCTTACGACTCATTTCTTAAATTGCAAATTATAAATATCGTCAAGCTTTACGCTCATTTTCTGGAATTCGTCAAGACTGGGTATCAAGGTTCTTTTGACCATAATTTGTTGGACCATCTGGCCAGATCGTTTTCTTAGTTCGCCATTTTGATCTGGTATTCCGAATCTTTGTAAGTCTTTTTCCGGTTTGAAAAACCCGTGTTCAATTTTAAAGAGATCTTTTTCGTTGTTTGTGTACTCTTCGATTATAGCGATATCGTCTAATTCAAACCCATCAACCTGTGCTGATTTTTTTATATACCTTTTAAAATACTCATCCCTTGGACACGATTCATTCAACCACCATTTGGCTAATAACATGTTCTGAACTTGGCCAAAAGACTCCAACTCTTTTAAGCGAGAAAAAATTTCAAAATACGAGGTGGTCGGTCCATTTTTTTGATAAAGGCTTGAAACTTCCCGCGTAGTATAGAAGATTGCTTTATCCCACCTCAAATCAATAATATTTGGCTCATTGTTAAAGTTTAATACAATGAATTCCTCCAAAGTATCCATTGAATGAATGTTAAATGTAGCCAGCCTTAAAAACGGCGAAACGATTGCCTTATATCTTGAAGGGAAGTCCAGAATATTAGTGTATCTAATTTCAAACTGTGTTTTTAATAGCATTTTCGCAAGGTCAATTGTGCCAAAGGGTCCCTAAAATAATGATTTTTCTGACTTTTGGCACCATCACACGCAATCGGTCTGAAAGGCTCTGGTGCGACGAATCTAAGCTTTCCTTTGCGCAGGAGCCCACTCACTAAACACATTACTAAGGATTGCATTATCATTACTCTAATGCCTATCTCCCCTTCCGCTTTAAAACTTTATAAACAACGACACATCCCAACACCAGAGTCAATAGCCACAAAACCAATGATTGCAAATCGACAGTAGCCACCAACCACCCGCCCCCATTCTCACCCTCAAACACTTCTACCTCCAACAAATAATACACAACGGCAATCAAACCAATTAAGAATAAAGCACTGGCCGCAATGGCAGCAACAGGAATTGCTATTTTAAATCTCATAAATGCTCCTTCGCCTTCAGCTAATAAGGGATAATATCCGAAAAATTTCGAAGATCTATTTCGATGAGGTAGCCAGCTAGCGATTTAAAATCTGACCTCATAACTGATAATTCGCCCTTCGATTGCGCCAATATGACCGCATTTTGATAATGATTTTTATAAAATGAGTCATTATGTCTCAAAATCTTCAAAAAAATCCCCCGGCACATTTTTCAATAGTGTAGGGTAAAAACAAAAAATTAAAACTATGAGCATCGTTCGTTATACTTCTTCAAATGATTTCGTCCCGACTTCATTTGGCCATTTGATCGATCGTTTCTTCAACGATTCAGTGTCGCGCGCAGGCGGAGCTGCCTACTCTTTTGTACCGAAGGTCGATATCCTCGAAGGCGAAAAGGCATTCGAAATTCAACTCGCGGTCCCAGGCCTGGAAAAAGAAGATTTCAAAATTGATCTCGACGACAACAGGCTTACAATCAGCGGTGAACGCAAATTCACAAAGGAAAAAAAGGAAAATAACTTCTATCGGGTAGAAACCCAATACGGTAACTTCTCCCGCTCCTTCACGCTGCCTGACAACGTTGATGCAACCAAGATCACCGCTTCGTACAAGAACGGTATCCTGGAAATCACCGTCCCGAAGGATCAGAAGAAACTTGAAAAAACGACCATCAAGGTTAACTAATAGGGTTAGAGGGTTAGATTAGGTGGTAGGGCGCTTCGTTCGAAGCGCCCTTTTTTATTAAAAAACCTTCAATAGAAAACCTTGGACTCATCCAACAAAGTCTTCAGAGCACGGTTTATCCTTAAAAAGGTGTTCTTCCATAAGAAATTTGAAAGGATCACGTAAGCGGTTTCGACTTTTTCTTAAAAAGAAACGTTAACTTTCACAACACGGAATTAATCTGGGCCGGAGATGAAGCGTTCAATTTTTATTATCATAGTAGTACTGGCAGCTGGCGTCGGCGGAATTTTGGGCGCACTTGTCACAGTTAAGTTTCTGGATGGCTATACCGCTACTTACCAATCCATCGAACAAAGACAGCAATCTGTACTAACCGGGTATACCCCCGATACCTCATACCAGGTTCCAAGGGAACTGAATTTTCTTTCCACTGCCCAGAACGTAACCCCGGGCGTCGTACACATTCGTACCTCTTATGGACCGGGCGAGTTCAGTGTTAACCCACTTGAGTTTTCGCTTGAGTCTCCTTCACCAAGGTCGTCTGGCTCTGGTGTAATTATCTCCGACGATGGGTATATCGTCACCAACAACCACGTCATTGAAGACGCCAGTAGCATAGAGGTTGTAATGGCAAATAATCAGCGGTTCTACGCCAAACTTGTCGGATCAGATCCAACAACAGATCTCGCATTGCTAAAAGTGCGCGCAAGGAATCTACCTTTCCTGAGATACGGAGACTCTGATGCCATAACTCCTGGCGAATGGGTTCTTGCCATTGGTAATCCATTCGACCTGAACTCAACCGTCACCGCTGGCATTGTCAGTGCCAAAGCACGCAACATCGGAATTCTCCGCGATCGAAATCACCTGCAGGTTGAAGCATTTATTCAAACGGATGCAGCCGTGAATCCCGGCAACAGCGGAGGAGCTCTCGTTAATCTTCACGGTGATCTTATCGGAATAAATTCTGCTATCGCTACTTCTTCCGGAAGCTACCAGGGTTACTCATTTGCCATCCCGGTAAGTCTTGTTAAAAAGGTTGTCGACGATCTGCTGGAGTTCGGACAGGTACAGCGCGGTATGCTTGGCATTCAGATCACTGACGTAAATGCATCGATCGCTGAAGATATGGAACTTCAATTGAGTCAGGGTGTATTAATAAACCGTGTTAATGATGGAAGTGCTGCAAGAGAATCCGGTCTCGCGCGTGGCGATGTTATCGTTGGAATTAATGGTCATCGCGTAAGCTCAGTTTCAGAACTGCAGGAATGGGTCGCCCGAAACAGACCAGGCAAGGAAATATCCGTCACATATATTCGCAATGGAAACAAACACGAAGTAACGGCCAGACTACGGAACAGCGAAGGAAAAGAAACAGTAGAGAAAAAGGAAGTTAAATATGATCTCCGTGGAATCGCCGTTGAAGATGTACCCTATAAAGAGCTGGCTAGTTTACAAGTGGAGGGCGCTGTGAGAGTAAAAAATATTCAATCCGCTAAATGGAAAGAGGCAGGCGTTAAGAGTGGATTTTTGATCACCTACATAGACAAGGTACCCGTCGACAATGTTGAAGACTTAAATCGAATTCTCGATTTCAAAAAGGGGGGAATATTGGTAGAAGGAGTGTATTCCGACGGCAAGAAAGGAATTTACGGAGTAGATTGGTAATCTCCGGGAGTCACTCAACGTGTGCAACAGCAATTTGCTGATACTCTTCAGCAATCACATCTAATAATGTATTAAGTTTGGCCCGGTATGAAAAACTTTGGAATAAAAGAGGCATTGTCCGCTTTGGGTATTAGCAAAAAGAACCGGGGAACTTCGACTGGGAACAAGTGGCTTTCAACCAAGACATCTCTTTTGGATTCATATTCACCTGTAGATGGAAAATTAATTGGTTCGGTTTATACTACAGATGAGAGTTCCTTCAAGAAAGTCGTCAATCAATCCAAAGAAGCATTTCGATTATGGAATCAATGGCCGGCACCAAAGCGCGGTGAGATCGTTCGGCAGATAGGCCAGGCGTTGCGTGAAAAAAAGGAACCGCTTGGAAAGCTTGTGTCATATGAAATGGGTAAGTCATACCAGGAAGGGTTGGGGGAAGTCCAGGAAATGATCGACATTTGTGATTTTGCTGTCGGACTATCGCGACAGTTGCACGGGCTCACCATGCATTCGGAAAGGCCGGATCACAGGATGTACGAACAATGGCATCCTATTGGACCCGTCGGTATTATTACTGCATTCAACTTTCCCGTTGCAGTATGGTCATGGAACGCGATGATAGCATGGGTGTGTGGCGATGTGTGCATTTGGAAACCTTCTGAGAAAACACCGTTGTGTGGCATCGCTTGCCAAATGATCGCGTCCGAAATCTTCGATAAGAATGGCGTGCCTGAAGGTGTCTCATGCCTGGTGAATGGTGATTACACATTGGGACAATTGCTTTCAAAAGATGAAGACATTCCTTTAATCTCCGCGACCGGATCGGTACGAATGGGAAAAGCAGTGGCACGAACAGTAAGTGAAAGACTGGGCCGCACTCTCCTCGAACTTGGCGGGAACAACGCGATCATTATTTCGGAACATGCAAATCTCGATATGGCCATACGCGGAGCAGTTTTCGGCGCCGTTGGAACAGCGGGACAACGGTGTACGTCCACGAGAAGGCTGATCGTTCAGGATAAGATTTATGATGAGGTTAGAGAACGACTGAAAAATGCATATGAACAATTAACAATAGGTAATCCTCTTGATCCTCGAAACCTCGTTGGTCCACTGATCGATACACAAGCGGTAAAAGGATATACCCAGGCACTGAAAAAAATCAAAGATCAAGGTGGTACTTTTGTCGTCAAGGGTGGCGTCGTACAGGGCCAAGGTTATGAATCGGGGTGCTATGTGAAACCGGCAATTGCCGAAGTCGAAAATAGTTTTGAGATCGTGCAGCAGGAAACCTTTGCTCCCATTCTGTACCTGATAAAATACAAGTCACTAGACGAAGCCATTGAAATGCAAAATGGTGTTAAGCAAGGGCTCTCTTCTGCGATCATGACGAACAATGTTCAGGAGATGGAGAGATTTTTATCGAGCTCTGGCTCCGACTGCGGTATAGCAAACGTTAATATCGGCACATCGGGTGCAGAGATTGGTGGAGCATTCGGCGGTGAAAAGGAAACGGGAGGCGGACGAGAATCAGGATCCGATGCGTGGAAAGTTTACATGCGTCGACAGACTAATACAATTAACTATGGTAACAGCCTACCCTTGGCGCAAGGAATAAAATTTGACATTTAGCAAGTTTGCAAATAAGGATCAAAGGCTTATTTTTATACACTTTTCATCTAACAATTATGGCCGGAAAAAAATATCACACCGTTATGCTCATTGATGATAATGAGATTGACAACCTTATTAACCAGAAAATGATCGAAGCGGCTTCCATTGCTGAGAATATTTATACGCACACCGGCGCAAAAAGTGCCATCGAGTTTTTGCGTAATATGGAGAAGTTGGAAGTGGCAGATAAAGTATTACCAGATGTGATCTTCCTCGACATCGATATGCCTTTGATGGACGGATTCCAGTTCCTGGATGAGTTTGAAAAATTAACAAACGTGGCGAAGAAAAAATGTAAGATCGTAATGCTTACCTCTTCAATTAATCCACAGGATTTCAATCGCTCCAAAAAATACGAGAACGTAAGGCTATACCTTAACAAGCCGCTATCTCACGATAGCATCGTTAAGTTGGAAATCTAAAATTCAGAATTACTTTTTAGACTAGAAGTCGGTAAGCTGCTCAACGAATTTTTCGTCCAGCTTAATAAGCTTTGTTGGAGCAAAATAGCTGACGTTGATGGTGCTTAACCGCGGGATCACTGCATTGATCTTTTTAGCTTTTTCCTTTTTCGCTTCGCTTGTTGCAATCTTAAGTATCTTCAGGAACAACTGAATATTTTCACAGCTGTCCTTTTCAGACAATCTAATCTGGCGTTGAATGCTGTTCGATAATTGATTGAACAGTTCAAAGTCGCGCATAAGCGTGTATTGCAATGCGAGTAACGACTTAATCTCCAGCTGAGCATATGGATATTTCTTCAGGCTCACGTCGTTAAGCAACCCATTGATCAGCTTTGCAGCTTCTTCGAACTTACCTACATAGTAACATGATATCGCCCGATAGATTACATAAACAATGTGCTTGGGAATATCCTGCATGTCAATTTCGTAATCAAGGAAGATTGATTCATTCTCAGGATATAGTTCCGCTTCTGTTCCTGTTCTAAGGTGTCGCTCGATCTTCGAGATCAGGAATTGTGGAGGGAAGGTAAATGTCGAATAGTTCACCAACAGGTTTCCGCAGGCGTCGTTTACCTCTTCAAAATATTTTTCAGCCTGGCGATATACCTTGTAATGATTGTAATACTCAAGTTTCAGGAACTCGAATACCAGGTTCATGTGATAGTAGATCGAATCGAGATGATAGCTTTCAAAAATCTTCTGAACCTTATCGAAAATATCTTCCATCGACTCGCCATCCTGATGCATATTGTCGTCTACTTCAACAAAGAGACGATGGAAAATGTACATGCAGCTTTGGTAGACATACAAACGATGGCTTTCATACAGCTTGGCAACATTTTGCATTTCCTTCATCAACAAGCTCAGTCCTAACTTTTCAACTTCGCCGCCATTCAGCATGAAGTCACCATACTTCTTGAAGTAGTCAGCCAACAGGTCTTCCGCCTTATCTACCGCCAACATATAAGCCACGTGCCTGTTATAAAGCTGGGAGTATTGAAAATAGTCGGGAGAGTTTATGTTGAGCTTCTTCAGTGACTTGTAAATGACAGTTAGTTCGTTGGCGAGGTCATAGTCTAAAAGTTCTTTCTCAAGTTTCTTCAGTGTGGCTACTGAAATGGCTTTCTTCTTTGTGAACAGAACTTCATTGATGTTGGCAACTTTTCTAAGAACATCGGTACGCGGACTTTCCAGCTGACCCATCAGGTATTCTTCGATCTTGAGGTTAAGCCTGGATCGAAGGGTATAATATGCGTTCGCATTTACGTCGAGCTCCGTCATAATTTTGTTATCGGACAATTGTCGCTCGCGCAGGGATTTTAGCAGATATGCTGATTTCTCAGCGTTGCTTTCAATTAGGGAATCATAAATTGCTTTGAAGTCTTTTTCGGAAAGTTGTTTAATGATATTCTTAAGCTTTGCCATGCGTAACAATTTAACAATTGTGAAAATTTACAAAATTTATTACATCATACAACAGCCTTAACCGGAGTTAGGCCGAAATCTTGGTTCGAAGTTTATAGTTTTGCTTCTAGTTGATGAGAGGTTATCTGTTCGTTTCAAAAATATTTCTGCTTTTAACCGCAGTATTATCTTATACTTCGGCAGAAGGACAGTCATCCCTCGCCCAAAAAAATCTTCAGCGTCAAAAATGGCAACGTGCGTTCGAGTTGCTCTCCAAGGCCACCGCCAAAGATAGCCTTAACGTTACGGCAAAATATCTATTAGCACAATATTTTTTTTCTGATGACAATCCAGCATTCCAACTTGACTCAGCCTATAAGTATGTGCTTGGAGCGCAAAATGACTTCCAGCAGACGAGTCAGAAAGAGCGAAGCAAGCTGTTGAAATTCCCTGTAGACTCCCTCCTCTTGGCTAATCTGAAGGAACAAATTGAGACGGCTGCCTTCGAGGAAACCACACAAATGCAATCTGAATCTTTATGGATCGCTTTTATGCAAAGGTTTCCAACCTCGGCCTATATTCCGCGGGCGAGGCACTTGAGAGACAGCCTCGCTTTCGGGCATGCTGTGCAAGAAAATACATACAATGCTTTTTATGACTTTTTAAAGAAATATCCGGAATCTATACAGTTTGAAAGTGCTCATGCGAAATATGAAAAGTTGTTGTTAGATGCAAAGACGGCCGATAAGACGTTGGAGAGTTACGAAAGATTCCTGCTGGAGTATCCCGAGACGGCTCACCGTAATTTTGTCGAACGAACGATCTTCGAGTACCGAACGGCGCCTGGTACCTACGATTCATTCGTGGAATTCATCCGCACTAATCCCGATAATTCATTTGTCGGCAAAGCAAAAAATCTCTTATTTCATTTGATACCAGAGCGTGATCGCGAATCACAATGGCCCTCACAATTTACAACTGACTCTCTTCGCAGGGTGATATCCGTTCAGAACACCTACCTTGTTCCCTTTCTTAAAAATAGCAAATATGGTTTGATGGATTCGAAGGGCAGGGAAGTAGTGGGCCCTATTTTGGATTCTTTAGATGCATCATATTATTGTGGCAACATCAACGACGATGTGATCGTCCTGCCCGACAAAGTGATTGCCGCTACCGGAGCATGCGTCTGGAACGATGCCATAAAAGAATTTGATGATCTCGGATTTGGATTCTTATTATTGGAAAAAGATGAGTGTAAAATTCTTGTTCACAAATCAGGATTCAAAATTGGCCCCGACTGCGTCGATGAAGCTGCTATTCTTGATGGCAGGTTTGCTGCAATAAAATCTGAAGGCCAATGGTCATTATATACCATATCCGGGCGCTTACTTGAAGATGACCTCGATGGTGTTTATTCCATTGAGCATATTGTTTGTTTAAGAAAAGGTAGCAAGGTTAGACTGATGACGGCAAGCGCACTCACAACGTTACCGTCAGCTACAACTTCTAAGTCGCTTGAGTTCGATGACGCGAAAGCCTGGAAAAACAATTTGATATTAGTTCAAGAGAGAAATCTATCGGGGATTCTCGACCAGACACTGAATTTTGTCACTCCCCTCGGTGAAGGTATTCTGAATGCTACTTTTTTTGGAGCAACAGCATCGACTAATTCAGGAGTCAAAGTATATACGCGACAGGATTCGGCCATATATCAGAACGTACTAGTGCAGGAGCCGTGGCTGGCAGTAAAAGATTCGCGATGGAAACTGATTGACCCTCTGAGTTTGTCTGACCTATTCGCTCCCTTCGATACTATTTCGTTTTATGGCTCATTCCCGGTCGGGCAACGAAAGGACAGCACGTTTGTTTTTTTCAACTCATCCCAGTTATGGAAAGGTTTGCGGCCTGCTGCGATTGAATACATAACAGCCCAAGATTCTGCCTATTTGTCGATTGAAGAAAAGGGAAGAAAAACATTATACAATCTTCGAGGCCGAAAGTTGTTTACAGGTAGCTTTGATAAGATTCAATTTGGCGGAGCGGATGTTTTTATCGTGCATCGAAAGGATAAAAAAGGAGTTATTTCAAGTTCCGGAAAACTATTGCTTCCATACGAATACGATGCCATCGGCCCATTGAAGAATGGCGTAATGTCATTGCTGCGCTCCTCCAAGTTTGGCCTCTACCATCGCGATAACAAGAAAGAAATTTATCCGACATATGGAAAGAATTTGATCCCTTATAGCATTGACCTTTTGATAGCTTATCGGAATGATCATTACGGATTTATCGGATGGGACAACCGGCCGCGAAGCAAGTTCGAATTTAAAGAGGTGAAGTATTGGAATGACACAACCGCGCTGGTCAAGAAGGACACTTGGATGTTATACGACGTCAGGAAAAGTTCAATCGTGCTCGATAGGATCAAAGACTTCGAAATGATAAAGGATGATCCGACTGACAAGCTTGCCATATTTTACCAGGATGCCAATCACGGCGTGCTTCACAACAAGAAGGGAGAGATTATTCCTATCTCATACACTGATATTGTCAACGTCGGATCCAATTCCGAACCGCTTTATTTCACAGAAAAGCATGTAGAAGAAGCCTCCTTATTTGTGGTGATATACTATGATGCACAGGGCAATTTCTTGCGGAAAGAGATTTACGACCCGGAAGAGTACGATAAGATTTACTGCCATTCCAACTAAATTCTTGCCCTATAAATTATATCGGTGGCTTTAAATGATTACCTGCTGAGTCATTAACGTTCACTATTTTTTTATCTTGCCGCCAGATAAGATGACTTATGAGAAAGACCATTTTGCTTCTTGCTGTGTTGTTTTGTTACACATCTGAAGCACAGACACTCAATGAAGAAAAACCCAGGCTCGTAGTAGGAATTGTAGTCGACCAGATGCGGCAGGAATATCTTTACAGATTTTATGACAAGTTCGGTTCCGGCGGTTTCAAACGTATGATGAACGACGGGTTCATGTTAAAGAATGCGCATTATAACTATGTGCCTACTGTAACTGGTCCGGGACATGCGTCGGTTTATACCGGCACGACACCCGCTATTCACGGTATCATAGGAAATGAATACTATGACAAGAAAGAGAAGAAGTTTGTGAACTGTGTGGAGGACAGCCTGTACGCTGCCGTAGGAAGTGATGCATCCAACGGAAAGTTGTCTCCGAGTCGAATGATTGCTTCAACAGTAACAGACGAGCTGAAATTGTTTACACAAAAAAAAGGAAAAGTAATCGGCATCTCGATAAAAGACCGCGGTGCAATTTTGCCAGCTGGACATTTAGCGGATGGAGCTTACTGGTATGAATCGAAAACAGGCAAGTTTATTTCGAGTACATATTATATGAAGACGTTGCCTGCCTGGGTCGATAAATTCAACGCACAAAACATTCCGGCAAAGTATCTATCACAAGTTTGGCAAACAGCATTGCCGATTGAACAATATTCTGAAAGCGGCCCGGATGATACACCCTATGAACGGTTGTTGTCAGGAAAGGACAAGGCAGTTTTTCCCTATGACCTTAAAGCCATAAGGGGAAAAGATAAAGGCTTTGGCTTGCTATCCTCAACACCTTTCAGCAACGACTATGTTGCTGCGATGGCTGAGGCAGCGCTCGTAGGTGAACAAATGGGAAAGGATAATATTTCGGACTTCCTGTGCATTTCTTTTTCCGCTCCTGACGCCATCGGGCACGGACATGGTCCCAACGCTGTGGAAATTGAGGACACCTACATTCGTCTCGATAAAAACATAGAAGCATTGTTGAAGAAATTGGATCAGGAAGTTGGGCAAGGAAAATATACAGTTTTTGTTACTGCGGATCATGCAGTTGCCGATGTGCCTCAATATTTTATAGACAACAAGGTCCCATCGGGATATTTCAACGATGGTGATTTAGAGAAACAATTGAATGAACATCTTTCTCAATATTATCCTGGGAAGTTATTTATAGAAAACATCAGCAATCAACAAATATTCTTAAACCAGGGGGCCTTCGGCAAAGACCCTCGCGCTTCGGGCCTTGAAATATATATTGTTACGGAACTCATTGGAAAATACCTCATGGCGCTGGATGGAGTTGCTACTTACTATACAGAGGCCACGTTAAGACAGGGAAACTATGGTGAGGAGGGCATCAAAGGCAAGGTTATTCGCGGCTATCATGCAAAGCGATCAGGAGACATCGTCTATATCCTTGAGCCCGGATGGACAGGGTCGGAATCAACACGAGGTACAACACACGGTTCACCTTATACTTATGATACACATATTCCGGCACTATTCTATGGAAGTGGTGTTAAGAAAGGTTCATCGTCGCAGCTACACGCAGTTACTGATATTGCCCCAACAATCTCCGTATTACTTCGGATAAAATTTCCAAGCGGTACCACCGGTCAGCCCGTGAGCGAGCTGCTGGATTAGGCTCTCCGGAAGGTGTATCCCAGGCGTTGACAGGATCTTTTTCGTAAATCAAAACACTTCCGGGCCTGCTATCCAAGGGTTCATTTTTGTGTTTATTTTTTAAGAAATCCTTGTATATTTATAATAGGGAGCCCACCTAATAATGCAATGCCTTTTCATTGCATTTACCAGACTCGTCGGAGGATCTGTTGCTGTATAGTTTAGCCGCCAGGATATAGCCGGTAAGTTGTATCGCCGGAAAAAAGTTGGTTTTATGAAAGTTTATTTTGATAGAAAGGTACTGATAGGCTTCTTTCTGGCAATAGGCATCCTCGCAACGCTGGGCGTGTATTCCTATAAGAACAGTCAGGAATCA
>JAEZBX010000303.1 GCA_023412765.1 Bacteroidota bacterium | reverse complement strand
CGTCTCCATGGGTGGACGACCATCCGCTGCCATAAATATTTCCTGATTCAGAAGGTGATATAGGATGAGGTGATTCCGAGCAGGAAAGTAGAAATGATGTTATCACGATGATTGTGATTTGTGTGATCTTATGAGAACACGTTGATTTCCAGGCTGTCGTATCCATTTGAAATTTCGATCGTTGTTTCGAATCCGCTACTAGCGACGAGGGTGTTGTTTGAAGAATTCCCAAATCACATCTGTCGCGTCGATAGCTGTTGAAGGAGCATCACTTCGAGGACTTGGCCTGAGTCCGCCCGGCCAGGAGTGTCCTCCGTCGTACAGAAGATACCTTTCAACCACAGTGCTCCCTTCGCATTCCTTCCATTGTGTAAAGTGATATCCAGAATATTCTTCTACAATTGGATCACCAACGCAGCCGTTGCGTTTGATAAAAATTTGCATGCCTGAATCGGCAGGAGGGAAATAATACCCGCCCAAGGCAGTTCCCCCTTCGTATGGAACCTTGGTGTCAAGTTTAGAATGGACGTGTAACACGGGAATAGCCCGTGACGGCTCGCAAGGTTCACTGGTTATTAAGTTCCCACTCACGGAAGCGATGGCAGCAATTTTATCTGGCATCTCACAAGCCAATCTGTATGTAAGCATTCCACCGTTTGACATGCCGGTTACGAATACACGTTCTTCATCTATCGAGTATTTATCGGACAGTTTTTCAATGAGTTGCCTGATGAACTTAACGTCATCAATGTTTTCTTCCATCGCGAAATGGCAACACCGACCCGCATTCCAGGTGCGTATCTTTAGTCTTCCCGTGCTTTGCATTCCTTGAGGATAGACAACAATAAAGTTTTCGGCGTTAGACTTTTCTGTCCACCCGTAATCTCTTTCAGCTTGTTCAGCCTGTCCGCCGGTGCCATGAAGCATAATGATCAGCGGAACAGGGCTACCATTGTTATATTGCTTGGGAACATTCACCAGGTACGAACGATCAAAGCCATCAACTTCCAATGAATCATAATAGTGAAGCGTTTGTTGCTCAACTGAATCATCGCAGCGTACAAAAAGGATGGCTGCGATAAGGATATTTAAAAGGGATTTTGCGATTTGCATTTTTTTAATTTTTTGATTCTGGTTGATTTGGTATCGTGGGTAATGCAACGATCAGGATACTCGCGTATCAATTACGTCGGCCACGGCTTCTCCTTTCCTTTGCACCTTCTTTCATTTTCTCTTTTTGCTCCCGGTATGCTTCGTATTGCTGAGAACTCAACACCCGCTTCATCTCTCCGTCTTTATCTTCGCTAACAGCCTTCATACTTTTGAGTCGGTGCAGTTTTCCCTGGTCAGCATTGTAGATGTTCTGCATTTTGTGCGCGTATTTCAGATTGATATCATACACCTGCTGATATTGATCTTCAGAGAGGGAAAGCTTTTCCTTCATATTATTTGTCTGCATCTCTGCTCTCTCTTCAGGAGAAGTTTCGGTCATCAGCTTGTCAAGTTTTGACTGTGCGGCCACAGATTGTGTCAAGAGTGCGACCGCGATGATGGTTAGTAATAGATTCAAATTGTGTCTCATAGTACTTAGTTAATTTTTTCTCAAATGAACGGTACTGTACTGTTCGTTGTCATTGAAAACTTAGTGAGACTGAAAAAAAGCGGGGTGAAGTATCCTCTGGTGCAACTGAAATCTTACTTTAGAATTATGGAGCAAGAAACACAGTCTTATTGATCCTAAGCCGTATTGAAATTGGAGATTGGAAAATGGATCAGCGTTGCACTGAAGTTTGCAGCCATTTTTTAAATAGCGGTACGCGGGCTTTGCTGATCACAACATGTTCCGAAGGGGAGGGATTCAGTTTGACGATCAACCGGCCGTTAAAAAATACTTCCATTTCCCGGATGGATGAGCGGTTTATTAGAAATTGCCTGTTGGCTCTGAAAAATTTATCAGGGTCAACCATACTTTGCAATTGTTCTATGGTCGAGTCGATTGTGTGGACCACTTTGGTTAACGTGCAACCGTAAACATTCTCATTCTCGATGAAAAAATATGCAAAATCATCTATCAAAACAGGTATTAACTTTTCGCGATTTTGAACCAGTAGGGTGGTGGTTTTCTTATCACTGCTAATTCTATTAAGAATAGAATCCAGCTTGCTGTGCGAAATGGTATTGAGCTGTAAACTTTTGAATTTGTTGAGACTAAATTCCAATGCATTCTTCTGGATGGGTTTCAACAAATAGTCAATGCTGTTGACCTTAAATGCGTCGATCGCATATTCATCATATGCAGTAGTGAAAATAACCGGGAACGAAAATGGATTTTGCCTGAAGATCTCGAAAGATTGACCGTCCTGCAATTGGATGTCAAAGAATCCAAGCGTTGGGGCTTCGTTCTTCTGAAGCCATAAAATAGTTTCTTCAACGCTGGGAAGAATTGCTGATACAGTGATGTTGGCATCCAGCTCCGCAAGCAGATAGCTAAGGTCTTTAGCTGCATTCACTTCATCTTCTACAATGATTGCGCGATGGGTATTCAAAACAACGGTAGTTTAACTTCGTAATAAGAGCCAGTTTGAATTATTTCAACCTTCTTTTTCTGAAGGTGGGAATACCTGAGTTGAAGATTCTTCAAGCCGATTCCATATCCCTCGTTATTTGATTTCTTTAGCTGTGTGTTATTCCGGACCAGTATTGCATCCTGGGAAGATAAGATCAAAACGGTAAGTGGATGTTGTGAAGATATAATGTTATGTTTTATGGCGTTCTCCACTACCAGTTGCAAGGCAAATTGCGGAATGCTTTTCTTCAAAAGAATTTCGTCCACCTGAAGATCTAGTTGCAGACTTTCACCAAATCGCTGACGCATCATGAACATATATGATTCGAGATAGGCGAGCTCATCTTTAAGACTCACCTTTGACAGATGGCGTTTATCGAGGATGTATCGGAAAGTGCTGGATAAATGATTCACAAATTGCATTGCCTTCTTTGCATCTTCACGTATCAACACACTGAGTGACGTGAGAGAATTGAAGAAGAAATGCGGATTTATCTGCGCCTTTAGCACCTCCAGTTCATTTTCTATCTTCTGTTTTTCTAATGTTAGTGATCTTAACTTCTCCATTTCCAGTTTAGCAACCAGGTCAAGAAGGTGGCATACCAAAAAAGAGACAAGTGCAACGAGTGACGTCCGCGTGAGGTAATGAAACAAATAGCTGCGGGAGAGCTCTCGGGGAAAGAATTCATTCGTCATCTGCACGAGGGTAAAGCAAACCAGAATTACCCATAATGCATTTGCTGAAAAGTTTACTGCGGCCGTGAAACGCACCCGGTTTAGTAGCCATGGTTTCCAGCGGAAATTGTATTGAAAAAAAAGGATGGTGGTCAGAAAGACTGAGACAAAAAGAAAGGCGATTCGTTTAATTACAAGTCCATTACGAAAAGCTTGTTCTATTATTCTTGATTGTTCTGCCAGCGCTATCCAGGGTAGTGTGTAAAATATGGCTAACACCAGCGCTACGCCAATCTGAATTTTGTTCTTGTTCATTACGGCTCATCTCCGATCCTACATTGGAAAAAAATTATTATCCTACGGGAGATGTTTAACGGAAATAAATTTGAATAGTTTATTTTTGCAGTGCTAGCTGGTCGTTTCGAAGACACCCTAACTTTTACATCCGATAGCTATCGGATGTAAAATATAGAAGTATTTGTCGTTACAGCCTTTGCACTGGACCACCCTTTAATATTGTGTTGGTTTGGTTTAGTGAAAAAACGCTCATTTATTTACAAGCGTGGATTCACTTACGCAGATTGTTTTGGGCGCCGCCGTGGGAGAAGCGGTTTTGGGTAAAAAGGCAGGCAACAAAGCAATGCTTTATGGCGCAATTGCCGGCACCATTCCCGATTCAGATACTTTCGCCGGCTATTTTGTAGATCCCATTACCGCAATAGAAATTCACCGCGGCTTTACCCATTCCATATTTTTTTCGGTTGCTTTTGCGCCAGTTTTTGGATGGCTGATCTCTAAGATCGAGCGACGATCGCCGGCTAACTGGAAAGATTGGTCCTGGCTCATGTTTTTTGGATTATTAACACATCCGTTGCTCGATTGCTTTACAACCTGGGGCACGCAACTTTTTTGGCCACTGGGATTAAGGCTTTCTCTTAGGTCCATTTTCGTAATTGATCCCTTGTATACTTTGCCATTTCTCGTTTTCCTGGTGTTAGCCATGTTTTCTGAAAGGGGATCGAAAAAAAGAAGAAACTACAACATGCTAGGCATCCTCATCAGCAGTGGTTATTTGCTGCTGTCGCTGGGATTAAAAGGATTGGCGTACATCGAATTTAAGTCAGCGTTAGAGGAGCAAGGCATCGAATACCTGCAACTGGAAACCAAACCCTCGCCTTTTAATACAATTCTTTGGACAGCAAACGTAGAAGTTGACGATGCTTATCTGATAGGTAATTATTCTTTTTTTGATTCTAAGCCCATTGAATTTAAACAGTACCCAAAAAATCACCAGCTACTTGGGGTACTCCGTTCAGCCGAAGAGATCGAACGCTTGATGGCCATCTCGCAGGGGTGGTTCGTTATCAGTGAAAACGAAAGCGAACTGTTTTTCAATGATCTTCGCTTTGGGGTTTTGGATGCGCATGCCGAAAAACCAACGTTTGTTTTCAGTTATCACATCGTGAAGCAGGGGGAGGCCCTTAAAATAGAAGAAGTAGAACGAAAACCTTCTGAGGCTAAACGACTGATGATTGATTTAGGCAACAGGATTTTAGGAAACTGAAGTGGTGTGAACGTGAAATGCAGAACGCTAATGATGGTACAATACGTTATCTTTACAGCCTTTTAGAATTCAATATGGCAGAAGAAAAAAGTTTGAACTTCCTGGAGGAGATTGTAGAATCCGACTTGAAGAATGGAAAATATAAGAACATCGCTACACGATTTCCGCCGGAACCCAATGGCTACCTGCATTTGGGCCACGCCAAAAGCATTTGCCTGAACTTTGGTCTTGCGTTAAAGTACGGCGGAAAAACAAACCTGCGTTTTGATGATACTAACCCGGTAACCGAAGAAACTGAATATGTCGAGAGCATTAAAGGGGATGTAAAGTGGTTGGGTTTCGATTGGTCTGAAGAATTATATGCCTCCGATTACTTCGACCAACTGTACACCTATGCTCACAAATTGATCGATAAGGGACTGGCCTACGTAGACGACAGCACAAGCGAAGAGATGGCGGCTCAGAAAGGAACGCCAACTCAGCCAGGAAAAGATAGCCCGTATCGCAATCGATCGATCGAGGAAAACAAGAAGCTTTTCTCCGAGATGAAGGAGGGTAAATACCCGGATGGGTCAAAAGTCCTTCGTGCGAAAATAGACATGGCGCATACCAACATGCTCATGCGCGACCCGGTGATTTACCGAGTGAAACACGCGCATCACCACCGAACAGGTGACAAGTGGTGCATTTATCCCATGTATGATTTTGCCCACGGACAAAGTGATTCCATCGAGCAAATTACGCATAGCATTTGCACGCTTGAATTTGTTCCACATCGCGAATTGTATGATTGGTTTATTGATAAACTCGAAATTTACCCTTCGCGTCAGTATGAGTTCGCCAGACTCAACATGACCTACACCATGATGAGTAAGCGCAAGCTTTTGCAATTGGTGAATGAGAAGCACGTAAACGGTTGGGACGATCCTCGCATGCCAACGCTAAGCGGTGCGCGCAGGAGAGGCTACACGCCCGAGGCAATCCGCGAATTTTGCGATCGCATCGGTGTGGCTAAACGCGATAATCTGATTGATATCGGTTTGCTTGAGTTTTGTGTTCGAGAGCACTTGAACAAGATTGCAGAACGGCGAATGGTAGTGTTCGATCCATTGAAGGTGGTGATCACCAATTACCCCGAAGGCAAATCTGAAATTCTTAAAAGTGAGAATTTACCGGAGGGAGATTCGACACGAGAACTACCTTTTGGACGAGAACTCTGGATTGAACGCGATGATTTTATGGAGGTGCCAGCGAAGAAATATTTTCGGCTTGCTCCAGGGCAAATGGTGCGTTTGAAGAGCGCTTTCATTATTAAATGTGAAGACTTCATTAAAGATGCCAGTGGAAATATAACAGAGCTGCGATGTACCTATGTGCCCGAAAGCCGTAGCGGTTCCGATACATCGGGAATTAATGTAAAGGGTGTAATACACTGGGTGAGTGCGCAGCATGCAGTACCCGCAGAAATTCGTTTGTATGATCGTCTTTTTTTAACAGAGGACATGAATGCTATCGAAGATGAGTTCACAAATCACCTCAATCCTAATTCACTACAGATCTTGAAAACCGCTTATGCTGAACCCGAGCTTGCCAAAGCAAAATTGGGTGAGCACTTCCAGTTTTTACGGATGGGATATTTCTGCCTCGACACTGATGCTACTTCTGAAAAATTGATCTTCAACCGTACCGTTACGTTGAGGGATACGTGGGCGAAAGGAGGAAAGTAGATCCTTTGCATTTTACATCGGATAGCTATCGGCTGGGAGTTTTACATTTTGCTGTTTCAATTTCCAATTGAATTTGATGTTATTGGAGGCGTAGCAACTACAGTGTCGCCGGTTGCTTTCCTGCCACCAACGTCGTTGAAGATCTTTTTGTGTAAGTGCTTATACGCAACATAAGATGACCTAAGATCAATGTAACCATGGGTAGACGCGCGGACAAAATCAAGATAGCTACTATAGTCCTGGATTTGCGGATAAGCTTCGCCGGTCATGGTCACAGCGACATCATCAATTTCGGCGTTTAAGTTGACGACATCGTTGAGGATGGCCGGGAGTTCGGGAATGACGACACTCGCTGCGCTCTTTTCGGCGAAAATAGTCCAGTCGAGATAGTTATGACTTAAAAAGAAGTTGATTATATCCATGTCGCCCGTAGCAGAGTATGTTATTTCTCGACCAGCGAGTGATGCGTTGAGTGTGCCCTCAAGCGGCACTAAGTCGTAGGGGATACTCGAATTGGAAACATTGAGGGCACTGTATTCCGCATCGGTTAGCCGTGTCCACGAATAGAAACTATCAAATCCAGTCGCAGGATATTGGATGGTCAGTTTCCCCATGCCATCATCATTGTACGTGCTGCCAATGTGATAAATCTGGCTTGTATTATCAACTTTATGCAGACCATATATGAAGATTGAACCTTTGGTCATTCCTTCAGGAAGGCTAATTGTTTCTTCGGTTAGTGGCTTGTTTACAAGGGAAAGATCAAGGGCGTCCGGATTAGTGCCAGTCACAATCGAATTAAACATATGATATTTGATCACGCCGCTGCCATCCTTCGGTTGACTTTTTACATAAAGTTTGCTGGGACTTGTCTGTAAATTCAGGCCACTCGCTTGAGTACCATTAAGGTAATACGTGCCCAAATCATTCGTATTAAGGTAATAATCCAGGTTGTCGTCGCGATTAGTAAATGAGACATTGGCCACTCCTGCGGAGATTTGGGCATAAGGAGCTTTTAATACCCACTTTCCCCGGCTAACACGGGGGGTGCTGGTAATGGTGGTTATGGTATAACCACCATACTTTGGGCTCGTCACGACTTCACTGACAGTGAATTCGCCGCCGTCAAAGGTGGGTGCCTTGAAAGAAATTTCATCGCCGTTTTTGAACTCTTGCGCTACAATCACTTTACCCTTTTCATCAGATAGAAAGATGAAACCTCGCTCGTCATACTCGTCTTCCTTTGTGCGCAGCATATCAGAATTTATCTTAGCCTCTAGTAGCGTATTTTGCACTGTTAGCCTGAGTTCAGTTGTCTCTTTGTTACCGGACTTATCAGTTACAGTGGCGGTGGCGGTGTGCGGCCCGTCAGAAGCATCATTAGTATCCCAACTGAACTCATAAGGGGAAGATGTAGCCTCACCAACAGATACTCCATCGATTTTGAGATCAATCTTATCGATTCCGTGACCACTTGTTGCAGTGACACTAAGCTTCGCCGTGTTCCACACGACTGTAGAGTTTGCTGAGGTAGATAGGATTACCTCAAGCGGAGGAACGTCTGGCACCGGCTCGCTCTCATCACCACATGAAGAGAGGAGAAAACTGTCGAGATTACAAAGATTAATTGTGCTTGTTGGAAAAGGCTTCTCATTTTTTGATTCGATAACTAAATGCAATACAATGGGATAAGAACGGAGAAGAGACAAAAACAAATTCTATGCATCAGGTAACGTTTATATTGGGTAATTAACTGCCTTGCAAATAGAGAAAGGTAACTATCTAATGATTGGTGAAATAATTTCGGATAGATTCCACCGATCGGTCTGTGGTAACCCGGATTTCGGAATTGGATTGGTGTTGTGTAAAGGGTAGGTGACGTTCACTTAGTTTGCTAACCAAAATGTGAAATCTTTGGTTGGGCCGTACGCCGAAAAGCGCAAATTCTACAATTGCGTTAAAAATTTTCAAATTAAAATTAATGTAAAACTCTAATGTCCAGCCGATAGCTATCGGCTGTAAAACTATACCTGTAACTCAATCCACACTGGTGCATGATCACTGGACTTTTCCCATCCGCGTACGCTCTTGTCGACACCGGCGGCAATTAGTTTACTTTTCAATGCCGGGCTGAGCAAAAAATGATCAATTCGCAAACCCGCGTCTCTGCCGAATGCGTTGCGGAAGTAATCCCAAAACGTGTATATCTTTATACCCGGATTGAGCGTGCGAAGCGCATCAGTCCATCCCTGGGACACTAGTGTTTTAAAAGCGAGTCTTACCTCCGGGCGGAAGAGCGCATCGTCTATCCAACGCTCCGGTTTGTAAACATCAAGTTCAGTAGGCATTACGTTGTAATCTCCGGCTAATACCACGGGCTTACCTGAATCGATGAGTTCAGAGGCATGTGCAGTTAGTCTGTCAAACCATTTGAGTTTGTAATTAAATTTAGGACCCGGCGCGGGATTTCCGTTTGGCAAATACAGGCACCCGATTATAATCCCATCTATCAATGCTTCGATATATCGGCTATGGGTATCGTCATCGTCTCCCGGAAGGGCTCTTCGTCTCTCCTGAATATTTTCCTTGCGTGATAGGATCGCGACTCCGTTCCAACTCTTTTGGCCATGCCATATAGCAAGGTAGCCAGCATCCCTCAGCGCACGTTCTGGAAATTTCTCATGAGGTGCTTTCAACTCCTGGAGACAGACAACATCCGGAGTGGTTTCCTCCAGCCAACGAAGCAGTACTGGCAAGCGTCCGTTTACGCCGTTAACATTGTATGTTGCTATTCTCATATGCAAGTCTAAAATAATGAATTGTTCCCAACCCAAACCGGTACTTGATCAAACGGGTAGCGCCTAAGTCTTATCGATCAGTTACGAAATCCATGGAATTCAAAGTTGGTGGGTGAATATTTTGCTGGCTACGCTATCGCGGACTTGTCGAGTGGATGATCCGTTGCAATCGATCCTTTTACATTATAACTTTATTCAAAGCACGCTGTTGTCAGTATAAGGAATATTTTAAGCCGTCTATAGGCGGCAAGGACTGTAAATTTAACGCTATGGAGACAGTAATAAAAAAAGGTGAACGTGTAAGATCGAGCACTTCACGTTTGCAGAATGAGAAGATTGATAATGAGATTGAGTCGAACATCGCCAATTACAGCGAACAAGGCGCAGCGGCAATTGAAGCCCGAATAAAAGAATTGGATAAGGAATGGGACATCGAGAGAACTCTTGAAGTTAATGCTGGACTGCTAGGTCTCGCGGGTGCTGTCCTCGCGCTTACTGTCGACAAGCGATGGGCCATTTTGCCCGCAGTTGTTACATCGTTCCTCGTTCAGCATGCGATACAGGGTTGGTGTCCGCCATTGCCACTGTTTCGTGCCATGGGTATCAAGAGTCGACCTGAACTAGACCGAGAGAAGTATGCTTTGAAGGCGCTGAGAGATGATTTCAGAGAAGTGCATACTGCATCTGAAGCATGGGAAGCTGTAAATAAATAATGTCATGACTTACGATATCAGCAAGAGTGTATCAACGTCTTTCGAGGATACAGTCGATCGGGTTACCTCCGAACTGCAGAAGGAAGGTTTCGGGATCATTACTGAGATAGATCTGAAGTCAAAATTCAGCGAAAAGCTGGGCAAAGATTTCCGGAAGTACAAGATTTTGGGAGCGTGCAATCCAAAGTTAGCGTTCGAAGCAATTCAGAAAGAAAGTCATATCGGTGTTATGCTTCCTTGTAACGTTCTCGTGCAGGAACATGAAAGCGGTGAAGTTGAAGTTTCGGCAATCAATCCGATGCAGTCAATAGGCGTCGTTGGCAATCCCGACTTGACCTTATTGGCAAAAGACGTGACAAGCAAATTAAAGTCAGCTTTGGAAAGAATTTAATATAAAAAAGCAAACTTTCTTATTAGCTCAGGTGCAATCCCTTTGAGTGCTGAATCATTTGACTTCTGTTTGATTTCGCCTTTATTCAAGGGTCAGTTTTAGGGACGCCAGATAAGAAGCACGAAGCCAGGCTTACAACAAGCTAACTTACTGTGAGCTTTTTCTGAAAGCTGCAAAACAGAAAGTTCTGAACCGTTTGGAAAGGAGTGATGTGATTTTCTGTAATGCACCTGAGTTTGATAAAGGCTGAGTGAAGTATAGAGCTCAACGATTCCTCTGAATATTGTTTGATTTGAAGCCCACTGCATTTTTCTGGTCCGCTTTCCGAAAATGTGCCCATTGCCATAAAACCATTTTCAATCAGATAGCCTGATGCAATAGAAACATACTTTTCTATTTGAGATTGCTCGGTAAGAAAATGGAATGTCGCCCTGTCATGCCATACCACATATTCCCTTGACGGGAGAAATTCGGTGATATCGGACACAATCCAGTTCACCTTCGACGCATCCTCCCCAAGCCGTGCCTTCGCACGATCAAGTGCTTTCTCGGAGATGTCAAGCACTGTCAAATCGGTATAACCATCTTTTATCAGGTAATCAACTAGTTTGCTTTCACCGCCACCGACATCAATAATGGGCGCCTCCTTTAGGACATTGAATTCGTTTAGAAAAGCTATGGATGTACTGGGAGTATCTTGCGTCCAGCTGAATTCTTCACTTTTCTTGGAAGCATAAATATTTTCCCAGTGCTTTTTTCGATCCATAGGTTTAAGAAGCTTGTGTCAACGACAATTAGTTCTCATTGACCACGTCATTGCCTGCGTTGCTCCACTCGTTCATTCCGCCAGAAAAGTTCCTTACATTTTTAAAGCCGTGTTTAGCAAGGATGGAATAACCTATCGTCGCACGATCACCGGACTGACAATGAATAATTACCTGTTGATCTTTTTTGATCTTATCGAGGTTCTTTTCTAAAGTACCGATAAACAAATTGTTTGTTCCTTTGATATGGCCCGCTTTGTATTCGGATGCTCCCCGAAGGTCAACTATTTGCGTATGATTTGTTTTCAAAATATTCTTCAAGTCATCCATTGAAACGAGGTCACTTTTCGACAAGGTTCCACCATCATTTACCCAGCCATCAACGCCATCAACATAACCGAGAATATTATCCATGCCAATGCGCATCAACTTACGTGTCAGGTCATCAAGCATAGATTCATCGGCGATGAGTATAAAAGGTTCCTCGTATGACACAAACCATCCCATCCATGTCGAAAATGCATTATTGCCCTGGATGTTGATCGTACCGGGAATGAACCCCTTTGCGAAATCGGACTTCAACCTTGTGTCAATAACTTTGACGCCCTTGGTTAAAGCGTCCTTTAACTCAGCGATAGATAGCTTATTCAGTTTCGGAACTTCGGTAAGCAGCGGTCTGTCAATCTTGTTCAGCTTCTTCATCATTGCAAAGTACTTAGGTGGTTCGGGCTGATCTTCGAGTAAATATGTCGCGAACCCCTTCTCGTCACTGTCATACTGAAAAGCCCAGTTACGCACTTTTTCATAACCAACGGTAGAGCTAGGCACTGCTCCCAACGATTTTCCACATGCGGAGCCTGCACCATGTCCAGGCCATAGCTGAACGTAATCTGGCAGTGCAGCGAATCGTTTCAACGATTTGTACATTTGCTTTGCTCCAATATCCTGGGTGCCAATCATACCCGCAGCTTTTTCAAGAAGATCCGGTCTTCCAATATCGCCGACGAACACAAAGTCACCAGTAAAAACCATTACGGGTTTATCGGACGCGGGGAGATCTGTGAGCAGGAAACTAATGCTTTCAGGTGTATGACCTGGTGTATGGATCACTTCAATTTTAAGGTTACCAAGTTTGAATTCATCACCATCTTTTAAACCAACATGCTCGAATTGATATTGCCAATCGGGACCTCCTTCATCGGAAAGATATAATTTAGCTCCCGTAAGCGCAGCAAGCTCCCTCGACCCGGAAAGAAAGTCCGCGTGAATATGCGTCTCAGCAATGTGCGTGATCTGCATGTTGTTCTGTTTGGCGATTTCAATATAAGTATCCACATCGCGTTTAGGATCAATCACCATAGCAACACCATATTGCTGGCATCCTATAAAATAGCTGGCTTGTGCCAGGCTTTTGTCATATACATGCTGAAAGAACATATCGTTGAATTTTTAATTTTTAGTAAAGTTCGTTAATGAAAGCGGTCCATTCCGTGACTGTAGTTACAAAACAATATTTTTATCGTGGCCATGCATTAACACCGCCTTTGAGATTATAAACGTTATATCCCCGTTCGGCCATTAAATTGCATGCCTGCGCACTGCGGCTTCCGCTTCTGCAAAAAATGAAATAATCCTTCGACTTATCGAGCGTTGAAACTTTGGCCTGGAAACCAGGGGACATAATATCAATATTCCTGGCTCCAGCAATTGTGCCCGCCGCGAACTCTGCAGCTGTGCGCACATCGATCAGAACAGAGTGATTACCCTTGTTAAATTCTTCTTTGAAATCCCGGCCGGCGAGCGACTTATAAGCCTTCGTATCAGATGAAAAGATTTTGAACATATTTGTTGATTTTAGATTGTTAATTATTGATTTATGGTTCAAAGTTCGTTCATTTAAAATACCGGGTCAGTGACAGGTGTCACAAAACCCATTACTTTGTCATGCCTTTTTTATTAAAGGGGAGTGGGAACAGGATTGAGGAATAAGGAATAAGGAATAAGGCTGCGTACTTCGCGACCCGCCCTTACTCCTTATTCCTTATTCCCTATTCCTTATTAATTCCTTATTCCTTATCTCTTCTGCTGACCAAACTCGAATTCCGAGATAAAGACACAAAATTGGGAGAGCTAGTTGCTGAAATATCTGATCAAACTGACTGCGCCCAGGATTAAAAGTACAGCTCCAGGTATCATCCTGATCAGCTTGCTTTGTTGAAATACGCCCGATATTTTTTGTGCTGATACTGCCAGGATGGTTAAGAGCATCATCGCACCGACCGCTGTTCCGAATACGTAGCTGTGGATCAGCCATTGGGAACTTAGGTCAATCCACCCTTCAATTTTCAAATATGCAGTGACAGCAACCCAAAATGGTATAGCCTGAGGGTTGAGAACGCTTAATACGAAACCTCTGCGAAAACCGCTTTCCTGAAACCTGACGGAAATGTTCGACGGCTTCCGTGCAGCCCATAAGCTCACAAAACCAATTGTGGTCATCACGATTGCACCCGTCAACTGAAAGTTTTGTGTAATTGCCGGTGATGATGTAATCCAGGATTCAAAGACAACGGCGATCCATGCATAAGGATATTCTACAAGGGCTACTGCAAGCGCAAAACGCAACGCAGTCTTCACTTTGTTTTCTAATCCAAGCTGAAGAACGAGAATGTTCAGGGTGCCTGGAGGAATTGAGCCGATGAAACTAAAGATTAACCCAACCAGGAATACTTGTACAATCATCCTACCGCTATCATCTGAATTCGTATCCAACACCGATAAGCTGAGTTAACAGCGTGGCCGGAGCGTCAGTGGCTGTCGCGCGACCCTCAAGCTTCGGTGAAATCGGCGAGTGGACAGCGAGATATTCCTCAATGACTGTATGAAGCGTAATGCCCAGCACTTTAGGTTCTTTCACATTTTCCATTCGGCAAAGGGTTGTGTCAGGGTCGCCATCTCTTTCACACGCTATTACAGTGTACGTACGTTTTAGATCAAGCGGTTCTCCCTTCACCTTTATCCAGTTCACTCGTTTGCCTTTTTCATTTTCGATGGTAAAGTTCAATTCCATCCCTTGAAATCGAACAAGCCATCCGCCGAAGCGTTTGGCGGGATCTTTGGCGAACGCGTTATGTAACTCAGTTTCGAAAAAATCCCTAAGTTGTTTTCCGGTAACTTTTCCCTGTTTTGCCTGACTGTCATCGGGCATCATGCTCCACAGAAAATCAACAGTAATCTCTGCCTCACCTGTCTCAGGATTTGGAACAAGCGGGGGACAAAACCGAAAGCCATTACTCAACGCAATGTCAGGATTGAACTTCCACATGATCGCGTCGGTGAGAAAATTATCCATGGGGGTTTCGATGACATAGTATCTGACCAATGGAGTTTTGGTTGTGCCGATAACGCGATCTATCTTCTCTCTGTATGGTTCGCGAACTTTATTAACAAGTGCTTTCATTTCTTCATTTTCCTTGTAACGGTCCGGGTCAACATCAAGAAGTTGATAGGAGTGCTCTTTTACTTCTCCATTTTCAAATGCAATGTCAAGCTTTGCCACAAACGATCCGAAAGCTCCCGGCTCGGTGACCTTTGCATACTCCCGTTGCAACGGTTTCCGTACGCGCTCATGGGTGTCAGCTCCGAGAATGTAATCAACACCTTTCACAAACGGCATATCGGCAAGGCCCACTTGCTGAGCAAGTCCCATGTGAGTAAGCAGAATCACCATGTCACATCTTTCCTGTTTCCTCAATACTTTAATATACTTTGCGACATTTTTTTCAGGATGTGTGAACACAATTCCTTCGCTATATGCAGGTGACTGACGTTTTGGTGTAAGCGGGTCGTTGTACCCAATGAATCCAATCTTAAATCCGCCAATTTTTTTGATAAAGTAAGGTGGAAAGATGAGATCCCCATCCTTGCTGCCGGAAGACTGATGATACATGTTTGCGCATACCTTACTGGCGGTGTAGCCAAACATGTCTTTCATCATAATGTCCTTACCATATACAACTTCCCAGTTTCCTGGTAAGACCAAATCGTAATTGAGGTTATTCATTAACGGGATTAAAGCATTTCCTTTGCTGAATGATGCAATGCCGCTACCCTGAAAACAATCGCCCCCATCTACAAGCATAGTGTTGGCAGGGTTTTGCATGCGGAGTTCATCAATCATCGATTTAAGAACTGCATAGCCACCACGTTTTTTATACACCGGTTTTCCATTCTCAATAAAGAACTCGTCGTGCGTCAAAAGTTGCGCATGTATATCCGCGGTATGGAGGATGGTTATAATGTTTGCTTTGCCTTCCTTCACCGCTTTATTCTGAAACATCTCATTGCTTTTCTTTTCGCTGTCGGAATGGTTCAATGCAGATGCAGCCAATGGCAATCCGGAAGTCGCCATCGCAAAAGATAAACCGATTTTTTTTAAAAAGTCACGTCTGCTATTGTCCGAAGAAATAACATGAGTATCCCCTTGATCTATAGACAATATCTCATGATTACATGTATTACAACCACACTGTATTGGATGTATCGCCATCTTTTCTTCGATAATTTTATTATTTATTTCTATGCTTCGCTCCATGTTAATAGGTCAGAGTTAATAGGTCAGATGCTAACGCCTTATACCGTATTCCATATTCCTTATCCCTTTTTTCGTATAATTCTGAAGGACACGAGAAAGCAGGGCTAATAACAACTATCAATATTTAAAGATAGAACACTTGCATTCATTATTTCAAGATTCAAAGATCGCACTTGAAGCGTTCGCCTTCAGTGACTTTGGTTACATAGCTGTAGAAGGGCTATCTGTGACAATCGTCACTGAAAACTATTTTCAGGAAACAGACCTTTGCTATTTAATTAATGTTATGAAGAGACAAAAGTTTATGATTACTGTCATTGTGCTGGCCGTAGCGGCAGTCGTGGCGGCATTTGGTTTTCGAAAGTCATTCGCAGTGAAGCCATTGCTTCCTGTTGAGTTGGTAAATTCCGACAATCAGCCCATTTCATTTGAAAGTTTAAAAGGTAAGGTCGTTTTTGTTAATAACTGGGCAAGCTGGTGTCCTCCGTGTATTGCAGAAATGCCTTCTATACAGGAATTGAAAGGTAAATTAAAAGATGTTGATGTGGAATTTGTAATGGTTTCCTTCGATGAAGACCCTGAAAAGGCCATGAAGTTTATGACAAAGCGGAATTTTGATTTCAACATTTACTTTCCAGGTCAGGAGTATCCGTTCATGACCTCATCGATTCCCGCGACATTTATTATTGATAAGAATGGCAACACCGTAGCGAAACATATTGGGATGGCTGATTATAGTGGTGATGAAATTGTGAATCAATTAAAAGCGCTGGCCAATGAATAGTGTGGTTGTATCACGAAATAGTATCGTCGTGCTCAGGGTGATGCTCAGTGGCATTTTTCTGGTCGCAGGCCTTAACCATGTCATAGTCCCGGAGGGTGTCGCAAAACGTTTGATTGCCTCGTCAATGTATGAGTTCTTTCCAACTTTCGTTGATCCGGAAGTTTTAGTCATTGTGGTGGGTGTTGGCTTACTGACAGGAGGTCTGCTGCTCATCTTCAATCAATTCATCCGGCCAGCTGCAATACTTCTCTTTGTATTGCTTATTCCCATTACTGTTTCCGTTCAATTGCAGGGATTGGAAACAATGGGTCCGCTTTTTAAGAATGTAGCAATAGCGGGTGCGTTGCTATTTTTTATTTTCAATCAATTTGACAAAAATAAAGAAGTGAATTATGATGAGAAGAGTTAGTCTAACCACTGGGTTATTGATTTTATTTTCCGTTCTGTTTGTAAATGCTCAAACGAAAAATGAGGGCAAATATGTGTTTTTAATCTCCAAAGTAAATTATCTCAAGGCCATCGAGGACGCCGTACGGCAATCAAAGGCTGAAGGTGTTAAATTATCTGAAGCTCGAGTAATATTGTGTGGCCAGTCCGTTAAAGCACTGGCGGAGGAAAATTCTATCGTAAAGATGGCATTAGCAAATCCTAAGATAAAGCTTGTGGCGTGTGGTCTTTCGCTTGAACAGATGGCTGTAGATCCGAAGGTGCTTCCAAGCCAGGTTGTGACAGTCAGGAACGGAATACTGGAATCATTGAAGCTTGAAAAGGATGGCTATATTAAATTTGACTTGTAATTATAAGTCAGATTAATGAAGAAGAAGGGTTTTCTCACGAGAACCCTTCTTTTTTGTTCATTACTTGGGCGTGATCAATGTGGTAGTTTCTCCCGCAGCACTCCGTAAACCCACGTTCCCGCAATAGCGCTTAACAGAGTGACCGCCACAACAACGAATCCGCTACCGATCTGCGCGAACAACGGGCCGGGACATGCGCCCGTAAGAGCCCAGCCCAATCCGAAGATCAATGCACCAATGACATTTCCCCAATGAAATTTCTTTTCATGGAAGACTACGGTCTCATTCTGTACCGTTCTGACTTTAAATTTCTTTATCAGCCACACTGAGATCATTCCAACAATGACTGCGGTACCAATAACTCCGTACATATGGAAGGAGTGGAGTCGAAACATTTCCTGAATGCGGTACCAGGAAATGATCTCGGCTTTGACGAATACAATTCCGAAGAGAACCCCAAGGACCAGGTACTTTAAATTTGAGATCACCAGACTTTCTTTTTCAATCTGGTCATTCGGAGCCTCACATTCAATTGGATGGGAGAGTTGAACTGGTGTATTAATTTCTGAATTTTTCATCTTTAAAATTTTATGCGATGATTGACATGATCCATGGAAATACAAAGTGCACCATTGCGAAACCTCCAACCATGAAGCAACATGTTGCCACCAGTGACGGCCATTGCAACGTCGACAGCCCCATGATCGAATGCCCGGAAGTACAGCCCCCTGCGTAACGCGTTCCAAACCCGACAAGAAATCCTCCGATAACGAAGAAGATCAAGCCTTTTAGACTAAAGAGATTCTCAATGTTGAAGATTGAGGAAGGCATCAGGTTCTGATCGACTTGAATGTTTAATTCCTCCAGATCTTTAACAGTTTGTGAAGCAACAGCAATTGGGTCAGGGTTGCTCAAGAGCTGAGTTGCTAACAGGCCTCCAACAAAAATCCCGGCGACAAAAAACAAATTCCAGGCTTCTTTTTTCCAGTCGTATTTAAAGAAGGAAACATTTCCGGGAATGCACGCGGCACAAATGTGTCGGAGAGACGAGGATATACCAAAGTGTTTGTTTCCAATTAATAATAACGCCGGAACTGTAAGCCCTATCAATGCGCCTGCTACATACCACGGCCATGGTTGACGAATAATTTCTAACATATAGTTTTAGTAATGTAAGATCAGATGTTTCTAAGATGCCTGGTATCCCAGGTCACGATGATGATTTACTTTCGGTATTTTCCTTTTTACTCCCAGAAAACGAATTGACTAAAAGCATACCGAAAAGGCCTCCATATATGCTGCTGTTTATGGGTGAAGAGGTAATGGCACACGTTCCGGAATTACAACCGATAAAGTACCAATAAGTAAAACCAGCTGCCGCACCTATAATAATTCCAATTATCCATTTAAAATATTTCATGATCGTTTTTCCATTAATAATTAAGTTGTAAAAAGTATCTCTTTGCTGATAATGTAAAGACCCATGGCCAGCACAAACCATCCAAACGCAGGCTTCAATTTTTCATTAGAGATGTATTTTGATATCAGCGTTCCCGCTATGATCCCGATAGTTGCAAGCCCGGCAAATATTAGCATGAACGGGAAGTCTAGTTGAAGTTCAGATCCGAGATCACCGGTAAAGCCAATTAATGATTTCAATGCAATAATGAGGAGAGAAGTTCCCACAGCTTTCTTCATGCACAATCCACCGAAAAGAACGAGAGCCGGAATAATCAGGAATCCGCCACCTGCACCAACCAGCCCGGTTATCGCTCCGACACCGATACCTTCTGCGACTATCAGCGGAAAATTATAGCTGACCTTCTTTTCACAATCCAGCACTTCTCTTTTGCTTCTTCTAATCATTGAAAGCGCTGCCAGGACCATGAGCACAGAGAATACAATAAGCACGAAAATACTTTTCGTAATGAGTAGTTCTCCAATTGAGAAAACAGGGTCGGGAATGATGGGTACGACAAACTTGCGGACTGCGTACACTGATACAATTGATGGAATGCCAAAGATTAATGCGGTCTTTATATCAAGGTTGCCTTTCTTGAAATGCGAATATGAACCGATCAGGCTTGTAACACCTACAACGAAAAGTGAGTAAGAAGTTGAAAGAAGAGGACTAATCCCGAATAGATACACAAGAATGGGAACAGTGAGAATAGATCCACCGCCTCCGATCAATCCAAGTGAAAGTCCCATCAGAACTGACGCCACAAAGCCCACGATCTCCATAGATAGCATTTCTAATTTGCAGCACAAAATTAGGTCTGCAATAAGGAGCAATCAGTAACTATAGTCACATAGTCTCGAGAATCTTGATCTTATTTCTGCCTAACGAAATTTTGTTCTCGCGCTCCAATTGCTTGAGCAAGCGCGACACCACTTCACGCGCGGTGCCGAGTTCATCCGCCAGTTGTTGGTGTGTCATATTTAATTCATCCGTCTTGAGCATTTTAACTTTCGTTTTTAAAAGATCATATAGTCTTACGTCTACCTTTTGAAAGGCGATTGCATTCACTACCGACAAAAGTTCTTCGAATCGTCTGTTATACAGCTCGAAAATAAACTGAATCCATTGCTGGTTATCGCGAATCAGATCCGTGGCTTTATGTACCGGCAAGACCAATACCTCGGATTCTTCTTCAACTACCGCTTTAATCTTACTCGTTCCGTTGCAAGTGGCGCCGAGAAATGACATAACACAACTTTCACCGGGTTTAATGTAGTACAGCAGCATCTCCCGGCCATCCTCATCAACCTTGAAAACCTTTATTGATCCATTCAGTACAATAGGAACGAACTTGATGTAATCATTTTCATCGATGAGGATCGTATCGGGGCCAAACTTTTTGATTGTGCCTTCTTTTTTTAGTTTTTCAAGAAGGGTAGGGCTAATCGAGAATTCTGCAGGTTCAAGGTTGGTGGTTGTCATATTTCTGGTAAATAAGTATTTAGAACATGAATTTTGTAAAGTTAATTCATAGGATTTAAGAATTTCGCTCGAACTGAGCGATGCATTATATCTGCAACTAATTGAAAAAAAACCACAAAGATGAACAAAGACTTAGTCCTTCGGGAATATCTCGCCATCGAGCGAACGAGGCTGGCGAATGAAACCACACTGCTTGCTTACATCAGAACAGGCCTGTATTTCCTGGTAGCGGGTTCTACTCTCGGTCCCATTGTGAAGAGTTCTTTTTGGACTATTGTTGGACCGCCAGTTATTATTGTCGGACTTCTTATAATGGCGCTTGGTTTGGTGCGGTATTTCCGTTTGCGAAAGGCAATTGAGGCAAGCAAAAAAAACATAGGTAATTCGTCAGAAGCATTCATTAAGTCAGTCATAAATGGTGCTTAATTGGCACCGAAGAATTCAGTAGATCACCCGTTGTAACCGCGCTGGCACGCCCTGTGGCTATCTATCCTTTTGCATTCTTCATTTGGAGCTTTTCATTTCGCGGTCCAGTTGCCCTTTGTAAGCGCCTAATGAAATGTCAAATTCTTTCCTTCCTCGGCAGCTATTTTTTTCGAAAGACAGCCTATTACCAATCAAAAGAAACTTTGAAAATATCTTGCGCAACCAAATAATTGCACGTATACTTGCAACTACATGGTTGCAGATAAATGAAATGAAGACCAGACGAGATGTATTTCAGGCAATAGCAGATCCTACGCGAAGAGCTATATTATTGTTGATCGCTGCCCAGGCAATGACGCCAAATGCCCTTTCGGAAGAATTTCATTCCAGCAGGCAGGCTGTGTCGAAACACCTTCAGATTCTCACCGAATGTGAATTGGTGAAGCAAGAAAAAAAGGGAAGGGAAATCTATTATCACATCAACGCCAAAAAAGTAGATGAGATCGATAAATGGGTTGAGCGACTAAGAAACATCGTGGAGGCGCAATTCAATCAATTAGACAAAGTATTATCAACTCTTAAAAAACAAAAAAAATGACATCCAATTTGCAATTTGATTTTACCGTTGACAAGGCAGCGAAAACGGTATTTATAACAAGAGAATTTGATGCAGACTTGCCGTTGGTATGGGATGCGTTCACCAAAGCGGAACTACTTGATCAATGGGTAGCACCTAAGCCCTATCGATCAGTTACAAAATCTATGGATTTCAGAGTTGGCGGACGAAGATTTTATGCAATGGTCGGGCCGGAAGGGCAGGAGCGCTGGTCAGTTCAGAAATACACTGCTATAAATCCAAAAACAAATTTCAAAACATTCAACGCCTTTGCAGACAAAGATGAAAATCTTGAACTGCCTGGTTCTGATTGGGATTACAAGTTTAGCGAACACGACGGTAGGACAATCGTGAATATCACAATATATAATGAATCCCTTGCCCGCATGGAGCGGATGATCGAAATGGGATTTACGGAAGGATTCAAGATGTCGATGGTCAACTTGGAAAATCTATTGGCCACTTTATCACAAAAGCAAAGTTAGCGGGCTGTTGAATTTAAAAGTTGGGCGCTCAGTGGAAAACCTTGAGTTTTGGATTGATTAGCATGAATGTAGAAGCAAAAATCAAAGAATATATTGACGGTCACGCTGAACCAAAACGCAGCGACATGAAAGCGTTGCATAGCATGATTCTGGAATCAATGCCTGGGTGTAAATTGTGGTTCCTGGATGGTAAGAATGAAAATGGCAAAGTTGTTTCCAATCCGAATATTGGATATGGACTTCAGACGATAAAATATGCTGATGGAAAAACCAGGGAGTTTTATCTCGTTGGCATTAGTGCCAACAAAACTGGAATCTCAGTCTACATCCTTGGTATTGATGACAAGACATACTTATTGAAAACGTATGGTAAGAGAGTAGGAAAGGCGAGTGTCACCGGTTATTGCATAAAGTTTAAATCATTGAATGATATCGACATTAAGGTCCTTGAAGCGGCGGTACGGGATAGATATGAATGCCAAACTTTATGATTACATCCCCCGTAGATGATCCGTTGTGAGCCACCATTTTACATTTTTCCGCCGACAGCTATAGGCTGGGGGTCTTACAATTTTGCGGTTAGGCATCTAATTCTACAGCGATAGCGATCGTCTCAGAGTTTTACATTTTACGGTCATATCCAATGAGACGGCTCTAAAATATTTTTTAAAAAAAATTATGTCATGTATACTTGACATTTAGATATGTATACTTATCTTTATGTAAATTATATCAGACTCCAGTATGAAAACAAAATTTGACTACAAGAGCGTCACTTGGGCCCTCATTTTTGCTGGTTGCTTCATAACCAGTACGTATTGTTTAGCGAAATATTCGTTTCCAGTACCGATAGCGTTGGTGATCATCGCTGTTAACGCGCTGGTATTCGCAGTGTATACGATCAATATAATAAAGGGTATTAGCGTCATGGATGAAGTACAGATCAGAATACAACTAGAAGCTGTAGCTGTTGCGTTCGCCTTGTCATTGCTATTGGTAATGACATTAGGTTTGGTTGGATTAGTTGGAAATCTGGGATTTGAAAGAATGAACTATTTATACACTTTCCCCTTGCTGTTCTTTTTCTATTTGATTGGTTTCTTCATTTCACAACGGAGGTACAGGTGAAGAATACAATCAAAGTTGAACGAGCAAAAAAGAACTGGACACAAGCTGATCTTGCTGAAAAGATTGGCATATCCAGGCAGGCAATGAATTCCATCGAAACCGGTAAGTTCGTTCCTTCGACGCTTCTGGCATTAAAATTAGCGTTCGTATTCGGAACTCCTGTGGAAGAAATTTTTAAACTGGAAGAAGCAGATTTTTAGTTGGAGACCTTTTCAGGTCAATGCTAAAGTTTGTTTGATCAGAAGGTTTTGGAACATTCGTGCCAGGAAGACTACAGCAACCGTTTAGTAGCGAAGTATCGATTACATGATTTATTTGTCATTGAACCTCATTCTCTTTACTTGTTAATAGAATAATACTTGCGTAACAACATTGTTACGCATATATTTGTAACCACATTGTTACATATATACCTTCCGGCTATTAGTTCGTTGGTTAATTGAATTATTATGGAAACACGAAGAGACGCTTTTCACGCAATCGCAGATCCTACCAGAAGAGACATCTTAGCAGTGCTGGCTTCTAAGCGGATGAACCTGAATTCAATAGCGGAACATTTTCCTGTAAGCAGGCCCGCCATTTCCCGCCATATTAAAGTACTTACTGAGTGTGGCCTGGTAGTGATTTCACAACAGGGCCGCGAACGTTATTGCGAAGCCAGGTTACAAAACCTGAAAGAAGTATCTGACTGGATAGATCACTACAAAAAATTCTGGAACACGCAGTTTGCTTCCCTGGATAAATATCTGCAGAAGGTTCAATCAAAGAAACGCAAGAAATAAAGTGGAAGCATATCAAACTCAGGACCTCCAAAAATTGAAAATTGTCATCTCAACAGTAGAAAGTAAAACCACTGTCGTTAAACTCGACTACCGCGAAGGCGGAATTTTTCATTATAAGATGGAAACAAATGGCAAAGTTAATTTCGGACGTTTTCTTTTTAAAAAGATTGCTCCATACCA
>JAEZBX010000331.1 GCA_023412765.1 Bacteroidota bacterium | reverse complement strand
GAATGGGGAGATTTGAAAATTGAAATTAGAACTTCGTCAATAATCTTCTCATCATCTTTGAAGTTGCCAAAGTGAATAGTGTGACTGGATTGCTTCATCAAATCCTTTCCTGAAAAACACTTTTGCGCGATGGCAATAGCATCTTTCCCGGAAAGCCGAATTACTGCTATCGCTGAAATTCCCTGTGCTGTGGCCAACGCTACAATCGTATCTTCAAAAAGATTTACCATTAATATTCCCTCTTTTTGCAAGTTAACATTCCTGAATTGCTCTCAGTGCTGTGTTGAGAGACAAAAATGCATTTAACCGCGGAGTACGCAGAGGTAAATACCCGCGGAGGACGCTGAGGTATTTCATGGCCATCTTTCATCCTCAATCAAAGTTTTGTTTTTTTTTCGCTGAAACCAAAAGGTAAACTCAAACCTTCAGCGCGCCATAGCTTTATGCTTTTAATAGTACTTTGTAAAGTTGAGGAAAAAGGAATAGGGAATAAGGAATAAGGAGTAAGGAGTAGGGAGTAAGGATGGACCGCCAAATGCGCACCCCATATTCCTTATTCCTTATTCCTTATTCCCTTCTTCAGAACTCATCAACATGAAAAGTAGCATTAGCTGTCAGCTGTTGGCTGTTAGCTCTTAACAATCAATACTGGTATCCCCACGCGATGCCTCACTACATCCACCGTCGCACCAAAGATCAAGTCTTTAAAAAACTTATGACCATGGGCACCCATCACCAGCAGGTCGGCCTGGAATTCTTTTACCATCTTTGGAATCCTCGTCTTAGGATTTCCAAAACCTATTTTGATCTCCGCCTGGTATCCCATCTGTTCAAGCTGACTGCGATAATGTTCTAATGCAATCATATCCTTTGATGATTCCTGATCTTCGATCTCACTGCCATACACCATAGCACCAGCGGTTTCCACAACGTGGAGTAGTATATACCGTGCATTGAGCCCACCTTGGGCCGTGGCGCTGCGTATAGCCTGCTCGTCTACGCTGGTAAAGTCAAGTGTAATAGCTATACGGTTGTATTTCGGATGAGAAGACAAATCCAGCGTACCGGCAGTTCCATGCGGCATTCTCGTTTCGCGCTCTGCGCGTCTTCGTTCAATAAATGGTTTGAATGTAATATACAGCAATAGCAGGGCAGCAGCAATGCAAACCGGAACTGCCGTTATCCACACTATCCATGCGTTCTCACCAGCAGCCGTTAGCCATCCCGTTATTTCCTGTATCACAAGTTGCACATTCAGGGTGACAATTATTGAAGCGATCAGCCATGCTGCTATCTTCATCCACGGTTTTATTACGAACTCGCCCATCTTGTCTTTGTCGCTGTTAAAATGTATCAACGGAATGACTGCGAAACCTAACTGGAAGCTTAAAACTACCTGACTGAAGATAAGCAGCGCGCCAGTCTCCTCCTCCCCATAGACCAGGATCACAATGAAAGCTGGAATTATGGCGATAAGTCGTGTGATCAATCGCCTCATCCAGGGAGCAATACGCAGGTTGAGGTATCCTTCCATTACGATCTGACCTGCCAGTGTTCCTGTGATGGTAGAACTTTGTCCGGCGGCTACCAGCGCAATTCCAAAGAGGATGGAAGCCCACTCGGTACCCAGCATCGGACTGAGAAATTTATAGGCATCCTGAATGTCTTCTACTTCATACATTCCCGCTTGAAAAAATGTCGATGCAGCCAGCACGAGGATTGCAGCATTCACCAGGAACGCGGCGTTCAGGGCGACGGCCGAATCGATGAAGTTATATTTTATGGACGTCCATATACCTGCAGAATTGCGATTGATTCTTCGGGTTTGAACCAGCGAAGAGTGCAAATACAAATTGTGGGGCATTACGGTTGCACCGATTATGCCGATGGCAATGTAAAGAGCTTCATCACCGGGCAGTGATGGTACAAAGCCTTTGGCAAGCTCTCCAATGTCGGGCTTGGCGAAAAACATTTCCACCAGGAAAGCGCCGCCAATAATAGCCACCAGCGCAATTATAAACGCTTCGATCTTCCGTATTCCATAACTCTGAAGAAACAACAGCAGTAGTGTATCGAGAACCGTGAGACTCACTCCCCATATCAATGGCAAGTCGAACAACAGTTGTAGCCCAATTGCCATACCCAGAACTTCGGCGAGATCACAGGCAGCTATGGCTATTTCCGCAAGGATCCAGAGACAAAAATTCACCCCCCGGCTGTATGATCGGCGGGACGCCTGCGCCAAATCCAACTGTCTGACTATACCAAGACGTGCGCTGAGACTTTGGAGTAAAACAGCCATCAAGTTTGACATCAACAGTACCCAAATCAACGCATAACCAAAACGACTACCCCCGGCGATGTCTGTCGCCCAATTTCCCGGGTCCATATATCCGACACTGACGAGGTATGCGGGACCGAGAAACGCAAGCAGCTTACGCCATCCCTTACCCTGTGTGGTGTCTATGGAAGAATTCACTTCGCTTAGTGATTTCCCCATTGTATTTCTCATTTCCATAGAATGTTGTTATACCGCCACCAAAATGTTTTGCGCTACCGACTTTGAAATTGTGAGTCTCTTTTTGTCGACGATGATTTCAAGACTTTCGTCGTATTGCTCCTTGGTGAGTATTTCTATTTTTTTTCCCGGCACAGCGCCGATCTTATTCAAGTACTTCAGCAGTGTTGAGTCGGAATCTTTTACGGCCAGAACATTGCCCACATATCCCGGGTGTTGCTCGTGCAGACATGCCTGCGCCGGCTGTTGAACCTTGCCATGCTTATCAGGTATTGGTTCACCATGGGGATCTGTTTTCGGAAAGCCCAGAAACTCATCCAGCTTTTCTATAAGCAACGGTGACTGTATGTGCTCCAGCTGTTCCGCAATATCATGTACTTCATCCCAATCGAATTTGAGCTTCTGCACAAGAAATGTTTCCCATAGCCTGTGTTTCCTTATGATGGTTAGCGCCGTAGCTTTTCCAGCCTTGGTCATTTTTACGCCGTAATACTTCTCGTAGGAGATAAAGTTCTTTGCAGAAAGCTTCTTGATCATATCGGTGACAGAAGCTGCCTTCGTGCTCATTGCCTCGGCAATCTTATTGGTTAACACCGTTTTGTCACCCTCCTGCGCAAGGTGAAAAATGCATTTCAGGTAGTTTTCTTCCGTAAGACTCAACATATACTTATGTACGGTCTTACAAAACTAAAAGTTTAGATTAGTCTAAAAAAATATTTAGGGTATTTTATTTATTTCTTCAGCAATCGTTTGAAGCAGCTTTTTTTCTTCTGTTTCCCATAGTGCTTCATTGGCGGGGGCTGTATAGAACCGTGTATTGCGCAGGTTGTGGAGGAGCGCGGCATAATCGGGAGAGGAGAGATTAAAAGTGACGGCAGCAGGGTAGGGCTCGCACATTTTTGTCCAGATGGGGTGATCAACCAACAATATCGGTAGCGAGTATCCGAGGTATTCGTACAGTTTGGTAGGAATGGTATTTACCGTCGAAGGGTTGGGCGGATACGCGATTATTCCTGCGTCGGCTTTTTGAATAACGCGAACAATTTCGCTGTGTGAAACCGGTTGAAGATGTTCCTGGAATTCTATGAAGGTCTGTTCGTGGACAGCTTGTCGGATTTCCGCGCGGACGGAATCCATAGCGCTGAATCCCACGATGTGCAGGCGTATCCGCGGTTCAATTTGAAATAAACTTTTTCCAAGTTCGATCGCTGTAAAGACTCCTGTAGTAGCGGCCAGCGTTCCGCTAAACAGCAAATGAATATTGCCATCGGCACTGCTCCATTTTTCCTCTGGGGGCAGCTTAATTTTTTTGACCTTGTTTTCAATCACTACAGTACCTGCTTTCGGGAATGAAAGCTCTTTTTCATAACCCGCCTCTGCCAGGAAAAAACGATCCATGAATGGAGATGTAATCCACTCTTTGCAACGCACATATAACGCAATGAATACCCGCACCAGCGAAGGAAAGGCATCCGTATGTAATATGTTCCGAAAATAATTCTCTCGAATGTCATAGATTACCCGACAGCGGTGAAATAATTTAGCCAGCAAAACCATCCATAATAGTTCGTGCGTACATATGATCACCAGCGATGGTTTGAGCGCGATAATTTTTTTTAGCAGTCTCCAGGGAGCGAGCAAGCGGTCGAAGCTGACGCGTTGAAAGGATAACAACGGGTGAAAAAAAATGGAATCGGTTTTTGTTTGGGCTGTCGCGTTACTTCCGAAGATATGAACTTCATATTGATCAGCAAGGGTCAGTCCCATTTTCTCAAACATCCGCGGATCGTTTACCGGTTTCAGAACGGAAGCGATGACTATTCTCCTTTTTTTTATTTCTTGCATGCTCAATTAAATCTAATATAATGGAATTGAAAGAACACATCGAAAGAATATGGGAAGATCGCTCTTTACTTCAATCACCTGAAAACCAGGACACCATCCGCCGCGTTATTGAAAAATTGGACAAAGGTGAATTGCGTGTAGCCGAACCCGGGCACTCGGGCTGGACGGTTAATGAGTGGATAAAGAAAGCGGTGATACTTTATTTTCCAATTCAGCAGATGGAGACCATCGAAGTGGGCCCGTTTGAATTCCACGATAAAATAAAACTGAAAAGGAACTACAAGGAACTTGGGGTTCGGGTCGTTCCCCATGCAATAGCGCGATATGGTTCATACGTAAGTAAAGGTGTAATAATGATGCCTTCTTACGTTAATATAGGCGCGTATGTGGATGAAGGGACAATGGTTGACACGTGGGCAACCGTTGGTAGCTGTGCGCAGATTGGAAAGAATGTACACCTTAGCGGAGGAGTGGGAGTAGGGGGAGTTTTGGAACCTGTGCAGGCATCTCCTGTTATAATAGAGGATGGCGCATTCGTAGGGTCACGGTGCATATTAGTGGAAGGCGTCCGCGTGGGAAAAGAGGCGGTTCTTGGCGCTAACGTCGTGCTTACCGCAAGCTCTAAAATTATAGATGTTACCGGATCCGAGCCCATCGAAATGCGGGGATATGTCCCCGAAAGGGCGGTTGTGATTCCTGGTTCCTATGCGAAAAATTTTCCAGCCGGAAGCTTTCATGTACCATGTGCCCTGATTATTGGCAAAAGAAAAGAAAGTACGGATAAGAAAACATCGTTAAACGATGCTTTGCGGGATAATAACGTTTCTGTTTAAAAACCGTTAGTCCTGGCATATCGTTTGAATTTCTTACACCGTTAACATTTGAATAAAGGGCTTTGTGTATTTTTAATTATTTAAGATGATAAGGCTTACCGTTTGTTTTGTTCTGCTAGGCTTGCTTACGGGGTTTGTCAGCTACCGCAATGACGTTTATCCACCCGTGAAGAATGAGAGCTTTACACGTGGGGAGGTCATTAACTTTAAAATGACGTACGGAATTTTTACGGTGGGTAAGGGGAGTGTGAGAATTCATCCGAACTATTTTAAGCTGAACAACCGCGACTGCTTCAAGATCGATGTCACCGGCCGTACCGTTGGCATGGTCGACTGGGTAGCAGACGTTGATGATATGTGGGGAGCTTACATCGATACTGCGGCAATTCTACCTCACCAGTTTTATAGAAGGATCAGAGAGGGGCGATACAAGAAAGATGAATGGACATTTTTCGATCATGTGAAGCGGAAGATCGAGGTAAAGACAATTGATAAGCACACTGGAAAATTCAAAGAATCAAAATTCTACGATGCACCCGCGCAAGTGCGCGACATGATTGCCGGATTTCTTTACCTGAGGAACATGGATATGTCGAAGCGTAAAGTCGGAGACACAATAGTTGTTACGGGATTTTTTGAGGATGAGTTTTATAAGATGAATATCATTTACCAGGGCAAAAAAACAATCAAAGTAAAGGCTGGTAAAATCCGAACCCTGGTGTTTAAGCCGATCATGCCACAGAACAAAGTTTTCGATGGTGAAAATTCGGTCACAGCTTATTTTTCAGATGACAAGAATCGGATCCCTGTAAAAATCGATGCGGAAATGTTTATCGGTAGCGCAGGAGTGGAGCTTACTAGTTATGAGGGGTTGAGGAATCCGCTGAATTTGGTCAACGACTAGTTAGTAAGTAGTAAGTAGTAAGTAGTAAGTAGTAAGTAGTAAGAAGTAAGTAGTAAGTAGTAAGTAGTAAGTAGTAAGTAGTAGGCTTCGAGCTCGGAGAGTACCACTTACTACTTACCACTTACTTTTAAGAATTAAAGGCGCTAAGCGACCAAATCGCGAAACTTCTCCGGGGTCACCGGCTTCAGAATATACTCACGAACGTCGGAATTTTTTTGCGCGCGAAGAATATCACGCTGATCTATTGAAGAGCTGATCATGAAGATCTGAATGTCTTTGACGAGGGTGTCTTTTAGAGTAGCGTAGTCGGCGAGAAACATCCATCCATCAACGTAAGGCATATTAATGTCGAGGAAAAGAAAATCGGGCAGATTATCTGGGTCTGAGGCGTAACTTTTTAAATATTGCAATGCTTCCTCTCCATTGTTGAACTGAAGGATCTTTCGTGATAAGTCAAGCGCCTCGATCATTCGAGCTGAAGTATGTTGAAAAATTTTGTCGTCATCCACTATAGCAACTACTGGCGACTTACTTTTCATGATGAATGATGCTTGTTGAAATTGATGAAAAAGGTGGTGCCGATATCCTCTTGACTCTCGACAAATATCTCGCCTCCCATTGCCTCAATTTGATTCTTAATCATGAATAATCCAATACCCCTACTTTCCGGGTGTTTGTGAAATGTCTTTTGAAGCTTGAAGATCTGATGCCCATAACGTTCGAGGTTAATTCCCAGACCGTTATCTTTTATTTCAAGCATTATATCATTGTTGATCATGTACGTTCTCACATCGATGACCGGCGGACGGCCAGGCTTCATGTATTTGAGAGCGTTGGTAAGCAGGTTCAGAAAAATGCTTTCAAGGTAAATGTTTGGATAATGAATTGTAGGGGCTTGCGAAAAATCGGCGTGGATCTCTGCAGAGGTCTCAGCAATCTTGGCACTGATCATAGCTTTGATCTGCGTGAAGACATGCTCAAAATGCAAAAGTTGTTTTTCTATACTCTCGTTTTGCTTCAGCTTTAGAACTTCATTTAATTCTTCCAGCGTCGTCAGCGCCTTTGATGAAGATTCCTTAAGGTATTTCAGATATTGTTCCTTCTCTTCCTCGCTTGTTGCAGTCTCCATGAATGTAATGAGGGTGAGCATGTTGCCCATTGGAGAACGCAAATTATGTGAAACTATCTGCGTGAACTCTTCAAGTTGATCATTCTTGCGCCGCAGGTCGATGGTCAAGGCCTGTAACCTTGCGTTCTGTTCCAATATTTTTTGTTCAATGATTTTTCGTGCGGTGATGTCTCTAAATTCCGTTACCCTTATCGCACGTCCTTTGTATGGGATGTTCTTTCCACAAATTTCAAGGGAGTATCGGGATCCGTCTTTGTGAATACCTTCAACGTCGTATGGTCTTTCGTATCCCGAAAGGATATTGTTCATAACGATTTCACGGTGCTCCGGCGCAATCAGGTTTAGGCCATCGCTGCCAATAAGCTCTTCATATGTATAGCCGGTGATATTGCAAAGGCCCTGGTTACAGTCAATGATCATCCCTTTGTCATGCAGACCGATTCCACCGAACGATGCCTCGTGCAAAATGCGGAAGCGGGCCTCACTCTCCATGAGTTCTTCCTCGATTTTTTTTCTTTCCGTCACATCCTGCGCTACCCCGATCACCTGAGATACATTTCCTTTTTCGTCGCGCATAAAGACGGTATCGCGACTGCGAAACCAACGCCATAGACCAGATTTGGTCATCAAACGATACTCAAATTCTCTAACGGTACGGCTAGGCTCATTAGTCCAGGAAGATATTTTGTCGCTATCGTCGGGATGTACAAGGTCCATCATGACACCATTACCCATCGCTTCAATATCTTCCCAGGTGTACCCCAACATCCTTGTGATATTGTGATTTACATAAATGACAGCTTGATTTTTTAAGTCATAAACATAGAGTAGACCAGGCATTGCGCTCTCCATCCTTTCTTTGAATCGATTGCTTTGGATTAGGTCATTCTCAATGCGAACCCTGTCCGATATATCTTGCAAAGTTCCGAGCATCCGTGCCACATTACCCTCGTCATCTAAAAGAAATACTCCTCTCTCCTGAATATGGATGTATTGCTTCGACTTCTTACGAAGTCGGTATTTGATATCGTACGAGTTCAGGTTTTCTCTCCCGACATGAAGTTTGGCGGATCTATAGCTTTTATCGTCGCGATGGATCAGTTTTCCCCATTTATCACTTGTCGAAAGCTCTTCTTCTTTAAACCCCAATACTTTTTCTATGGTGTCGCTCCACATTATGGTTCCATTCACGAGGTCATGGTCATATATAACCTGCCCAGAAGTGGATGCGAGAATATTGTAGCGGGTTTCCCATTGCTTCCGTTCAAAATTGCTTTGCTTGATGTCAGAGATGTCTTGTATGGATCCTGTGAGTTTCGTTGCCCGCCCCTTGCTGTCGCGAAATACCTTACCTACAACTTCCATCCATCGCACAGTACCGTCAGGATTTTTTACGCGATGCTGCAAAAAGAGATTGTTATCTGTGTCAAGACATTTTTGTATGGTATCAGAAACTATTTTCTGATCTTCCTGCGGTAACATTTTCAGAAAAGATTGTAATGAGTTACCGAGTTGTCTGCGTTGTACACCTAATATTGCAGGGACATTATCGGACCACCACAGTTCTCCTGTTTTGATGGTCGCTTCCCAGATGCCCATGTGGGCTGAGGTCAACGCATGAGTCAATCTTTTTTGACTACTCTTATAATCTTTAAGCGCTTTGGCAAGGGCCGAAAGAGTCTTTGATTCTTTCGAAATTTGTCTGGTTGATTCTTTCTTCGTCACCTTCCGAGCGCCGCTACGCTTAGCTGGCATACATTACGCATTTCGAAGGATAATGTACAATTTTTATTGGGAACGGGCTTACTATGACTAACCCAACCAGGCGTTTGTTGTTAATGATAAATAATGTATTTTTAGTTTTACCTAACTAAACCCTTTCATTATGCTCAAAGAGTTCAAGGAATTTGCCCTCCGGGGAAATGTGATGGACCTCGCTGTCGGTGTTATTATCGGTGGCGCTTTTGGAACCATCGTGAATTCAGTTGTAAACGATATGATCATGCCAATTGTCGGCATTGCTTTCAGTGCTGATTTTTCGAATCTGTATTATCCCTTATCAAGCGAAGTGGCAGCGGCTAAACAAGCGACACCAGATTTATCGCTTGTTGAAGCAAGAAAGGTTGGACCAGTTTTGGCCTGGGGTAACTTCATTACAGTAGTCTTAAATTTCATCATCCTCGCGTTCATTATCTTCCTGATGGTTAAGGGGATCAATTCACTGAAGAAGAAAGAAGTGCCCGCAGCTGCAGAACCTGCTGCTGATGTGAAACTTCTAACTGAAATCAGAGACTTACTGAAAACAAACAGGGCCTGAGAATTTTTCGAAATATATTTACCGCAAGGGCGCAAGGACGCAAAGTCTTTGATAGGTAATCAGGTTAGACGCAAGGAGAGCTGCCTTGCGGCAGGGCCTCTTTTGGATGCGACCTATCGGTAAGAATTCTCTCTGAAGTTTCGATAAATCTTTCTCTGCCTTTAGGCAGCTAGCCTTGCGTCTAGCCGATCGTAATTGATGTCAACTATTCAAGGAAGCTCAACCTGGCGGGTGAATTAAATCAAGTACATCTCTTTATTAGACCTTTGCGGCGTGGCGTCTTTGCAGTAAAAACTTTTTTACTGTCACTGAAGTTCTTATGATCATTGCTAAATATAGGAATAGCTGCCTGAAGGCAGTGCCTCTTGTGGAGAATAACAATCCAGTTTTTCTGAACTAATTTTTTTTGAACCGTCCGGCCACAATAAGGTCCTTCATTCCGTTCTGATAGTCATAGAATCCCTGCCTGGTCTTGACGCCAAGCGTTCCCGCATTTACCATTTCCATCAGCAAGGGAGAAGGTGCATACTTACTTGTGCCGAATCCTTCGTGCAAGACATTCATTATCGAAAGACAAACATCCAGACCAATGAAGTCGGCAAGCTGTAGTGGTCCCATGGGATGAGACATGCCCAGTTTCATAACAGTGTCAATCTCGGTCACGCCAGATACTCCATCATAAAGAGTGTAAATTGCCTCGTTGATCATTGGCATGAGAATTCTATTCGCTACAAATCCTGGAGCGTCGTTCACCTCAACTGGTATCTTCTCCAACTTCCTCGCGATGTTCATGACTTGTCGTGTTACCTCGTCACTCGTACTTATTCCGCGAATTACTTCTACCAGTTTCATGAGTGGCACCGGGTTCATAAAGTGCATGCCCACAACGTTCTCCGGATGGTTTGTTACAGAACCGATCTTAGTGATGGATATTGACGAAGTATTGGTGGCAAGTATGGCAGATCCACTGGTATGCTCGTCCAGCTCACGGAAGATTTTCAGCTTTAAGTCAACATTTTCGGTCGCCGCTTCGACAATCAGTTCAGCATTCTCGATGCCTTTACGCATGTCGTTGCTTGTGGTAATATTTTGGAGTGCGTTCTTTTTTTGTTCTTCCAGGATGGTGCCTTTCTCAACCTGACGACTCAGATTTTTTTGGATGGTATCCAAAGCTTTTTTCAACGCGTCATTTGAAATATCGATCAGTGAAACTTTGTAGCCGTATTGGGCAAAAACGTGGGCAATTCCATTACCCATGGTGCCTGAGCCGATAACGGAGATATTTGTCATGCGTTTTTTTTTAAAACAAGATAAAGATTAAAGCTATTCGATAGTGCTCATGGAATCAAGATTGCTTTTAAGCGCCTGCCTATCCCGACAGACAGGCGGTAAAAAGAAACGTGTGATTGCACGAACTATCGGATGTCGTGCACCAAATCAAGATTGCTTTTAACCGCAGAGGACGCGGAGGGAATCCGCGCAGAGTTCGCGGAGTAACTCATCAAAATTTCTTGACCGGCTGCGGAAGTCGGCGGAGACCATTGGTCCATCCCCTGCGTTCTCTGCGTGTATTTTACTTCGCGTCCTCAGCGGTAAAAAAGGATACTTAGGTGTCGCAGGTTCTATCCGACGGTGCACAAATCAAGATTCCTTTTAAGCGCCTGCCTATCCCGACAGACAGGCGGTAAAAAGAAACGTGTGATTGCACGAACTATCGGATGTCGTGCACCAAATCAAGATTGCTTTTAACCGCAGAG
>JAEZBX010000247.1 GCA_023412765.1 Bacteroidota bacterium | reverse complement strand
CCACTTTTATTATAACACAGGAATGCAGCTAAAACTATTTTAGTCTGCTTATAGAAGTCTGGATTTAAAAAGGTCTACAGGTAAGCTTCACCTAAAAATGAAGCATGGCACTTTCATGCCGTATTTTTGGCACCATATAACAAAGACATTTGAAAAAACCTTAAAAAAACCTCGGCGTGTTTGGACTTTAACTAAGAAGGGTATAAGGTCGCGACTTGAACATTTCGGCTTAGTCCAGTTGCGCCGTGATCTTTGTGCCACCTTCGTGAACGTGGTGATCCCGGTTTTTGTTTGACGGATTTCTAACCGAAAGCGCTATACATTTTTGCAAAATGACCAGAAGAATAACGCTTCAGTTGCATATTCTTCCTGTTCGGAAATTGGATGCTGGCCCGCTACTGACCAATAAACTACATTTCTTAAATTCCATGCTATAAAATACGCCATTCAAAATGATGAGATTCTTACTATTGTTAACGTTCATGGTGACCCAAACTGCCTTGAATGCACAAACCAGTTCTTACATTTTCGTATTTCTTCACAAGAAGAACAATGCTGCAGAAATTGCCAAGGACAGTTTGGAGCGATTGATGAAGGGGCACATGGCTAATATTGAACGCCTGGCCAATGAAAAGAAACTTCTCGCCGCCGGCCCTTTTGATGGTGGAGGCGGCATATTTATACTTAACACAACTTCGAAAGATGAAGCAGAGAAATGGCTAAGTACCGATCCCGGCGTTCAGGCCAACCGTTGGGATATAGAAATACTTCCTTATTCGCCGCAAATAGGTTCCGTATGCACTGTGAATGAACCTTACGAAATGGTTACATATGATTTCCTTCGGTTCAATGAACCCTCTGTCAAAACAGGTAAAGCGCTAGCCGAACATCGCAGGTTAATTAAAGAAGAGTCTGAAAATGGCAACGTCATCACGTTAGGTGAATTTCAATCGGCTGGCCACATTTTGATACTAAAGGGTGGGGCCATGGCAAAGTTTCTCGAATCCAATCCCGCGGTTCAACAGGGAATTCTGAAACCGGAAAAGAAAAAGTTATGGATCGCTAAAGGGTCATTTTGTGAAAAGTAGCGATCATTCAAAGAGATTACTGATCTCGTAGTCTACCTTGCTAACGACATAGCTGAAGTCATCGACATTTTCTACAAAGTCGAGGTGATTGACATCGATCGTAAGAAGCTTGCCATCGCGATAGCCAGAAATCCATGCCTCGTATTGCCTGTTCAACTGGCGCAGGTAATCCAAGGTGATAGAATATTCGAAATCCCGTCCCCGCTTTTCTATCTGGCGAACGAGCTTTGGAACGTCCGCCTTCAGGTAAATCAACAGGTCAGGAGGCTTTACAAAGGTGATCATCGAGTGGAATATATTGAGGTAGCTTTGATAATCCCTTTCAGAGATGTATCCACCCTTGTGTAGGTTCGCTGCAAAGATGTAGGCATCCTCATATATTGTTCTATCCTGAATGGTGGGCTTATCACTTCCCTGAATTTCATTAACCTGCCGGAAGCGACTGTTTAAGAAATAAATCTGAACATGAAAGGCCCATTTTTTCATGTCCGTATAAAAGTCACGGAGATACGGATTGGTCTCCACCGACTCATACAATGGATTCCATCCATAATGTTTGGCAAGTTTTTCTGTGAGACTGGTTTTTCCCGAGCCAATATTTCCGCACACGGCTATGTGTCGTAAGATGCTCATACAGCCACCTGTACCCCCTTAGTTGTACTGCACTGACCTACAACCATTTCTTCCGCTTAAAGTACCACAAAAAAACCATTGACGATAGTACCATCAAAGTGATTGCAAAGGGGTAGCCGGCCAACCATTGTAGCTCAGGCATAAACTTGAAGTTCATCCCATAAATACTTGCTATGAGCGTTGGAGGCATAAAAACAACAGTTACCACGGTGAAGATCTTGATCACCTGGTTCTGCTCGATGTTAACGAGACCGAGGAATGTATTCTGCATATATTCAAGTCGCTCCGAACTGAACTGAGTGTGCTGCAAAAGCGACGCAATGTCCTTCATGATGATCTTCAGGCGTTCATTTTCAATTTTATTGAATTCCGGAACTCTTATTAACGAACTGACTATACGCTGTTTTTCCGTTGTAGTTTCATGCAACACCATAACGTTTTCCTGTAACTGAGCGATGCCCAGCAACAGATCCTCGTTAAACGTTCGTTGCGAAATCATTTCTTTACTGATAAGATTAACTTTTCGGTTAATACTTTCAATAATATCTGCATCACTATCAATATGCGTTTCAAGAATAGACAAAAAGACATCAAGTCCATGCTCTTTCATTTCCGCAGAAGCTGACTTGAGCTTGCGAACGGTTTCAGCAAATACCCTAAGTTCACCCTGGCGATAGGTAAATAAAATATTACCTTTTAGAATAAATGTGGTGTTCTGAAGAGTAAGTTCCGCGTCGCTGGAAAGAACGCCGAGGTTTATTTCAATAGTTTCCTCAGTTTCTAAAAACCTGGAACTACTTTCGATCTCCTGAATCTCAAGTGAAGTAAAAAATTCAATCTTATAATTTTTCTCCACAAACTCACGCTCTTCCAGAGATGGATTCTGGAGATCTATCCAAACTATGTTATTGATACTACGGATTTCTTCAAAAGAAATATTCTTGTATTGTGTGATCTTCCCCTGAACTGCTGTGTAAACCCGGATCATATTCTATTTATTACCGCAAGGTATGACCAATATTTTAATTGACATTGCGATAAGAACGGAAAGAAAAAGACCTGCCGGGAAAAACCCAACAGGTCCAATTCAACCTGTAAAAGAATCTTTAATTAACTTTCAGAGTCGTCAGCTTCATCAGCTTTCTTTAATTCTTCGTCTATGATTTTCTCAATCACCTCGCGTTGTCTTTCATCAATGGTCTTATCAACTTTGGCTTGCTTCTTCATAAAGCGCAGCATAGCATTCTTCTTGATCTCGTATGCAATAAAAACTGAATACTCCTTGGTCTTCTCATTGTAATACTTTTGCTCTCCCATCTTTCGCAGGTCAGCGATGTCGGTGTTCATAACCTGCCTGACCAGACTTTGAAATTTATCTGCAACATCCGCACCCCGTTCATTTTCCGTTTGTCCAAGGTATTGGTCGGCAACCTGCTTCATGGTTGTATTCACCTGACCCGCAAGCTGTGCTTTCGCTTCGATATCCGCCTTACCCCTCGCAATATTGTCTTGCGAACTTACTCCTTTACCCGTTGCGCGAAAAAACCTATTGTTGGATTCGTAAGCATTTCCTCTGAACGGCTCTTTAACCTTTTGGCCCAACGGACTGGATGCGCACGACAGCACAAGTATAACACAGGAAGCAATAACAATTGTGTTTAATGTCTTCATAGGCACCAGCCGATTTGTCAGCCAAAATACGAAAAATTATGCCAGACTAAACAGCAGGAAAAACACTTAAAAACCCGACTTGACGACAACTTGCCATCGAAAGGCCCATCGCCAGGAGATCTTAAACTCACCGGCCTTGGCTTGGATAAGAATATCAGATAATTCTTTTCGTTTGAAAGCCCGGAGCACTGATAATGGAGCATCATATTTGACCATTGACGATCGGGAAAATACCTTAGTTAGAAGCTTAATAGAATAAAACGCAAGCCAGTGCCGATGAATATCATTTATGATGTAGCCCAATTTAACCTTGCCCCTAAGTTGATTAAAGAAACTCTGAAGCTGATCGTCACTAAAATGATGGAAGAAAAGTGTGCCGATCACAATATCATATTCTCGTTCCAAGAACTCTTTACTAAAAATATTAACAGCATCAAATTGGATATGTGGACAGTCGGCCATATTCTTTTTTGCAAATGCAATTACATTTGGATTGGCATCAAACCCAACAAGCTTCAACTGCAGATTTTTTCTTTTACCCCACGCGTCAATTATTCTTAGCATTTCACCACCGCCGCATCCGAGATCGGCAATAATGATTTCGCGGTTGGGTACCTTACTACATAGTTGCGAGATTGCATCAATTGTAATTTGATTTCCGCCAAGCCATTTGTTGATGAATTCCAGCTCTTTTAAAGTCTGGTGAAGTACTTCGCCTGAACATTCGAGATCATCCATTATTTCGATGCCAGTCGATCTTTTTGAGAAGTCGGGCATGATCAATCCATTTCAATCTGCAAGACCATACTTTCCAAGGTCAGCCCTGGACCAAACGCAAAACTTAAAATGTGTTCGGTGTTATCGTCGCGTACCAATGCTCGAAAAATTTCGTGCAGTACAAAAAGTATGGTTGGCGAAGACATGTTGCCAAAATTACGCAGCACAAAATGGGCTGCTTGATTTTTTTCCCTCGGGATATTAAGCTCCTTTTCAATATTTTCCAGAATACGCTTACCCCCAGGATGGACAGCAAAAAACCGGATGGACGAAAGATCTTTGGAGATCTTCTTTAACAACGTTTGTGTAAGTTCTGCAATACCTTCCTTGATAATCGATGGCACGTAGGTGGACAATTTCATTTCGAAACCCAAGTCTCCAATGGTCCATGCCATGTCATGATCGCTCCTCGGTACCAACTCACTGTGAAAAGCTATCGGTTTAAGTCTACGTGTTTGACGCGACTGAGATTCTATCAAGATTGCTGCCGACCCATCTGCGAATAGTGCATTCGCCAGAAAGTTATCTTCAGTAGCTTTCTTTTGAAAATGTAAACTGCACAATTCAGTACAGACAATAAGAACCTTCGCGTTTTCATCCTGGTGACAAAAGGCATCTGCTGCTTTGATCGCATTAAATGCCGCATAACAGCCCATAAAGTTGATTCCAATCCGATGTACAGTCGATGACAGACCATACCTCTTAACAAGATCAATATCAAGGCCCGGGGCATACATTCCCGTGCAGCAAACAACAATTACATGAGTAACTGATTTAATGTCGAACGAAGGGATGGTGTCCAACATATTGTCAATAGCCTGTGAACTGAGGTCGAGTACATTTCTCCGAAATTCCGATAACCTTTTTTCTGTTGTCGGGAATGGTTCAAAATCCTTGGAGTTGGAATAGAACGTAAAATTCTCCGTCATGCCGTAGTCTGGCAGCACAGAATGCCTGAAATCAATACCACTGGATTTGAAGATTGTTTGGAGCAACCGGCTATCATTTTTCCCCAGTTGCATCGCCTTAACCATGAAATCAGCAATTGTGGACTGACTAATTTTATGTGGTGGGTTAGCAATCCCAATCGCCGTGATGTAACTCATTTATACGATATATTTCAAAAAACTATAATTTAGGGAAAGCTGTTCAAACAGACGCATCAAAAATTTTCCAAATGTTTTCCTCCTCTTCCTGGCTACATCTTCGCATACCTTTTTCATATTTTCTCCTCCCGGTTTTTCTCTTTAGCCTGGCCATTTCATCCAACATGAGTGAAAGTCATCTACTTTGGACCTTCATATCTGTACATCTTTTTCTCTACCCGGCGAGCAATGGCTACAATAGCTATTTCGATAAAGATGAAAAAAGTATTGGCGGGTTACAAAATCCACCCCCTGTAGAAAAAGGTTTATACTTCCTGTCACTCACTTTTGATCTGATTGCGATCGCGTTAGGGATAATTTTTGTAAACATTACGTTTGCTTTAATGCTTTTTATTTATGGGCTGGTTTCGAAAGCTTATAGTCATCCATCGATACGTTTGAAAAAATATCCAATTGCCGGATGGCTAGTGGCTGGCCTATTTCAAGGGTTATTTACTTTTGCGATGTGTTACGTCGGCATCAACAACTACGGTATTGAGAATGTCTTCAATTGGACAGTACTGGTCCCGGGAATTTTATCGACCGTTATGCTTTGGGCAAATTATCCTATGACCCAGATCTACCAGCACGAAGAAGATGCTAACCGCGGGGATATGACCCTGAGCAGAATGCTGGGAATCACAGGTACATTCTTCTTTGTAAGCGCAACCTTTACGGTAGTTACGCTGGGGTTTGTTTTTTACCTCCAAACCCTTGCACTCAAATACGCCTTGATTTTTCTGGCTGCGCTTTTTCCAGTAGTAGCATATTTCTTCTACTGGTTTTTTCAAGCTTATAGAAATGAAAAAAAAGCCGACTATAGACATACGATGTGGCTTAACTTCATTTCGTCCACATGTTTGAACCTGTTCTTCATCTACTTGTTTCTCGACCGGACCAGATTCATCTACCAGCTCTAAGATTTCCTTCTCTTACTGGCAGTACGTTTTCTTGCTGTTTTCCTTCCCGCCTTCTTTGCAGTTTTTCTACCCGTTTTTTTCGCTGCCTTTTTAGGAACCTTTGCTCCACTTTTCCGTGCTTCGGAAAGACCGATTGCAATTGCCTGTTTACGACTCGTTACTTTTTTACCGCTTCGTCCACTTTTTAAAGTGCCACGCTTCTTTTCGCGCATTACTTTTCTCACTTTTTTTTGTGCTCCTTTTGAATATTTTGCCATAGTGTTAAAATTTTTTTATACCTCTCGCAAAATATGTACCTAATACTGATTCGTGGCTATGAATGAAGAATGACAACTTTTACAAAAAAGATCAACCAATCAATCACCATTGATGTAGAGGATAATCAACATCATCCTTCACGATTTCTGTTCAGCACATCGAATTTAAAATCTGAAAGCACTAAGTTTGCTATTATAGTGTCAAGTGAAAGTTTTACCATGTGTGCCTTTGATGATCATGTTTGCAATAAACGGTACGTAGACGGCGAGATTGACTGCAACATTCGAAGCAATATGATTTCCGAATAGATTTTGTACTTGTCTTCCAAACCATAATCTATTTTTGAAATGCGCATTCCACACGCGCGTATAATTTTGTTCAAGAGTCGTGCGTGAATGATTTTGTCTAATACTTTCAAGCAATTGATCGCACAACAATTTCGATGAGTGGATAGCCATTGCCATCCCATTACCACAAAGGGGAGTGATCATTCCTGCAGCATCACCAGTCATCAGCACATGATCTTCAACAGGCAATTTTGTCTCAAAAGAAATCTCGTTAATAGTCTCGGGTTTGTCGAAGAGAAACTCGGAGTCAAGAAATATTTTTTTTAGAAATGGATTCTTGTGAAGGACCGCATGCTCCATTTCACCAATGCTTTTGTATTTCCTGACATTATCGCGATGCGTTAGATAACATAAGTTTGTCTTTCCTTCTTCAACATTGCTTATACCGCAGTAGCCTCCATTAAAATTATGAAGTGCGATAAGGTCAACTGGATGATCTGTTCGAATATGGTACTTCACGCCAACATAGGGCGATCGCTTTTGAATAAAATTTCTCTTCAGTTGAATATCAATCCGCGATCGTTTACCAAATGCTCCGACCACATTATTTCCTTCGAGAGTTCTGAGCGGAGTCTTCACAAGAAATTTATCATCGATAAATTGAATGTCAGTCGCTTCTTCCTCCAAAAAAAATTCTACTCCTGCCGATTTCGCTTTTTCATACAGAAAATGATCGAACGCGTAGCGGCTAATTCCAAATCCACCAAGATCCAAATTAAGGGTTTCACTTTTTCCTGAAACAGAAGATAACTGGAATCGCTGAATTGAGGGAGGATTGTATTCGTCGGGAAATAGTTGAAGTGACTTAAGAAACAACAAGACTTCATTTGAAACATATTCACCGCAAACGCGATGGAACGGATATTTCTTCCTTTCGATTACCGAACACGGAATTCCGGCATTAACAACCTGGATAGCGGTAAACAAACCGGAAATGCCTCCCCCTATTACAATTACGTTCTTCAAAAATGGTAACCTTTTTCTATAAATGAGAAAGTTGAATCGATTAAAGGGCCAGGGCAAACAAAATTTGCAAAGGAACAGATCTTGTTTAGTAACCTTTTACGTTAATATACTGTTTAAATCTCAGTTGGCTTATGAAATCCGATTCTCAAAATTCCGCTCCTCTTAATGTCCTGCTTATTGGAAATAACCCAATGGAATTAGGGACTGTACTCGAGCATCTCAAACAAGTGAGGGCTCAGAAGATCGTTATCGAAATTGCGTTCGATTTGAAAGGTATAATCGAACGGCTGGTGGAGTTCAAACCAAACTTCATTTTTATCGACGACAACATTGGTCGCGTCGAATTGCGAGAGACTGTCAAACGACTTTCCGGAAACAGGAAAACAAAAGATATTCCTATTACCGTACTAAAGAGTTCCAACTACCACGAAGCACTTGGCACAGGAAGTATTTTGGACTACTTGCTGAAGCAGAATCTCTCTGCCGATGCTCTCTACAACACTGTAAAAAATTCGCTGAGGTTTCAAAAAACCCAGCAGTACTTACAAAGAATTTATCAAAAGAGAAAAACGGAATTGCTCAAACTGAGCTATTAGATCTGATCCTGGAGAAGAAATTCTTTGCGAATTTTTTCTCCTTTTCTCGATATCTCTACCCTTATTTTTCGACCGGGTTTGCTATTAAAGTATCCATTGACACTGTTGAGGTCAAGGTTAGATGCTGCAATCCCATTTACACTTATAATCTGGTCGCCAGGCAAAATTCCTCCGCGCTGAGAAGCGGACTGGTCGCGCACTTCAGTAACTTCAAAAATGTTCAGAGCGGAACCAATTGCTTTTACGGTTATTCCGCTGAGATTGTAATAAAAGTTATTGTTGAAGTTTGAATTCTTTTTGATGTACACCCGCTCTTTCGGGAAATTAAATACAATAGTAAAGCGGCTCATAACCTCACCACCGATAGCACCATTTCTAAACACGTTGCCGACCTTGATGCTATCTGCATAACTGTTGGGATCGGGAAAATTCGCGATCACGCCTTCCAATTCATGACTTCCCAAGGTCAATGAATTTATTCTGCCAACTTTCCCATAAATAGCACCTCCAAGGCCTCGACCGAGCAGACTGCTGACTGTTTTTTCCGGAACTTTAATCCGGGGATCTGATGTGGTCTCCAGCATGAGCCCATGGCTTGCACCCGAATCCATCATAAGT
>JAEZBX010000246.1 GCA_023412765.1 Bacteroidota bacterium | reverse complement strand
ACCCAGGCTTTACCCGTTCACCCGTCGAGAACCGATGCCTGTTGTATTCAAAGTAAACGATAGCGGATTTGTCATTATCCTTCTTTCCCTGGGTTCTTATTAGTGTTCTTATTGCCTTCATGCGACTAATATAACACTATTTTAGTCCGCATTCAGTCCGCATCAATCATATTTCATTTATGCTGCCTATGTTAAACATTGCTATTCTGAGCTGATTTAAAAGAAAATCCCTCCCTAGATTATCCAGAGAGGGATTCTGTGATTCCGTCGAGAGTCGAACTCGAAACCTACTGCTTAGAAGGCAGTTGCTCTATCCAGTTGAGCTACGGAACCTTATTTATTCATGACTTCTATACATGCCCAAAAGCATCTTCGAAATCTTTTCGTAACGATCATATAAATTTTGCGCATCCGTCATCGGTAAAGCCTGTGTCTCACCGAGGATCTGAAGGATAGCAACGCATTCAAACACAGCGCTTCGCGAAATTGTGATGTAATGCTTTTTGTCCACGTTTGTCATCCTTCCCGTTCCCTCTGCAAGGTTCAGGAGAATGTCCATGCTTGCCTTCTTCCACTGATCTTTGATGTAAGGGTCAAGGTCCTTGTTTGAATAAATGATTTTTAAGGAATCCGCGACAACCCCCTTGGCAATCTGATAGACTTCCAATTTTTCAAAATCAAACATAACAAACCCCGCCGTTTAGCCATCAATCGCACAAAATTAAGCGGAGAGGGGGGGATTCGAACCCCCGGTACGGTTTAACCCGTACGACAGTTTAGCAAACTGCTGGTTTAAGCCTCTCACCCACCTCTCCAGTGTAGAATTGGCCTTTTTAAGGAAGTGCAAATATAAATGTTGCTGTTAATCTATCGCAATGGGGTGGCAATAAGTTTACGAAATGGTTAAACGCGTAAAGCTTCACGCGAAAGGCCAAACGCTTGTGGGTGCCCTAAACTAAGACCGCACGTCATCATTCGGCTGAACTTACAGTCCAAATAACGACTATCCGATGTCGGTTTTTGACGTGACTTCGACCGAAGTGATTACCATGCTGACCCCTTTTTTTTAGACTTGTCCAATTCACCCTCAGTCACCAACCGCATCACCGATCATTGTTCTAAAGTAAATTGATATCCGACTCCCTTGATTATGATAATCTGGATAGATTTATCTGGCTTTAAATAATCTCTTAGTTTGGTAATATACACATCGAGGTTACGTGAATTGAAAAATGATCATCTCCCCAAAGCTTCATCAAAATATCTTTTCGCAAAACTGTGGTGTTTCTGTTTTCGGCGAGAACTTGTAGCAACGTACCCTCCCGATGAATATGAGCAGAGGAGGAGGTATTCGGATTAGAAGGTAAATTATTTGGTGGTGTTGGTGGTGGCTAATGTTTTGCAACGGATGGTTCAATATTTCAACTTCTGATGTTTGAAGTTCGAATTTCAGAAGGGAGAACTCGAATGCAGAGTGATGAGTGCAGAATACAGAATGAAGAAGTAGGCGCATCGATCTGAGTCAGTGCGGGGAAAATCTAAACTCTGCACTCTGCATTCATCATTCAGATAGATCAACTTCTGATATTTGAAATTCGAATTTCAAAATGGAGAACTTGAATGTAGAGTGATGAGTGCAGAATACAGAATGCAGAATACGGGTGCATCGATAGTAATTTAAAACAGGGCCTGAAAATCCTGATAATCATTAACGACTCTCTTAAGTCCTTGTTTTAAGCGAACGACATTAAAGTTCAAAAGCAATCCCACCCTCAAATCAAGGAGTCTTACATAGGTGAGTGCTTCCTTAAAATGCGTTGCGTTCAGGGCTTCAACTGATCTTACTTCGACCACAACTTTGTCCTCTACAACAAGGTCCGCACGAAAACCGCACTCCAGTTTTACATTTCTGTAGATGAGAGGAACCGGTTTTTGACGTTCAACGTACAGACCACTTTCAAGAATGTCTGAATAAAGACACGACTCATATACAGATTCGTCTAATCCTGGACCGAGAGCTTTATGAATTTTTATCGACGCATCGATAATTTTCTGGGTTATTTGATTTTCTTTCACAACGGTAATTTTATTTCGACACAAAATAGGCAATGAAAATCGCGGCGCCATATGTAGCGCGCACAGAAATCCTGACAATTTTTTTCCAGTGACCACAACCACATTGGCGGCAAGGAAAGTTTTCCCCTTATTGCATGCTTTTTGTACGCCGCTTTCGTTAGTTGGCAACAGGATTTAAATGAAACAATTTATCAAAGGGAAAATAGCGCGTATTAAAGCAAAAATTAAGCGTTTTAATGCAGAGCCGAATATTTTTAAACGGATGCTGTGGTATTTGAGCCTCCTGGCAGTGTGTATCTTTTCCTCAGTTGCTGTATTGATTCTATTGATTTTGATGGGGGTGTTTGGTGAAGTCCCTAGCAAGAAAGAACTGAGCACCATCAACCACCAGGTCGCCACAGAAGTGTTCAGCGCCGACAGTGTGTTGTTAGGGCGTTACTATTTTCAGGAACGATCCACCGTACCCGGTTCATCGATAACACCCGCATTGAAAAACGCTCTCGTTGCAACTGAAGACGTGCGGTTTTATAAACATCATGGTATCGATATTCGAAGTCTGTTTCGGGTCCTAATCAAAAGTATAATTCTGCAAAACGAATCTGCTGGTGGAGGAAGTACAATAACCCAGCAGTTGGCCAAGAATCTATTTCCCAGAAAAACATTTGGGTTTCTTTCCCTTCCAATAAATAAGTTCCGGGAAATGATCATCGCATGGCGACTGGAGAGTGTTTATTCCAAGGATGAAATACTTGCTCTTTATTTAAATACTGTGCCCTTTGGAGATAATGTGTATGGAGTGAAAACGGCGGCTGACAGATTCTTTTCTACCACAGTGAAAAACCTTACCGCCGACCAAGCCGCGGTTTTAGTCGGTATGCTTAAAGCAACGCATACATATAACCCAAGAATCTTTCCTGACCGTTCAAAGCAGCGACGCAACGTGGTTCTTTCTCAAATGCAAAAGTATTCTTTCATCACGTCAGAGGAAATGAAAACCCTTCAGGACAAGCCTCTTGGATTGCGTTACAACAAGATTACAAATAATTCGGGGCTTGCGTCATACTTCAGAGAGCAGATTAAGAATGTTCTTCTTGAATGGTGCGCAAATCACGAAAGGCCGGATGGAAAGCCCTATAATCTTTACACTGATGGATTGAAAATTTATACTACCATCGATTCGCGGCTTCAGCGTTATGCGGAAAATGCAATGCAATCGCAAATGAAAGAGCTCCAGAAAAAATTTGCGAAGCAATTACAAAAACAAACACTCGATCAGGTTGTCAAAAGTCATGTGAAGCAATTACCCCTCTACAAGAGATTGCAGAACCAGGGACACACAGAAAGAGAAATTCTTGCTGAATTGAAAAAACCTGCGCTGCGCAAAGTATTCAATTGGGAGGGAGGGAAAGAAATCGAAATCAGTGTTTACGACTCTTTAAAACATCACCTCCAATTTCTGCAAGCAGGACTTCTGGCACTGGAGCCACAAACAGGGCATGTGAAAGCATGGGTCGGCGGGATCGACCATGAATTTTTTAAGTTCGATCACGTAAAAGAAAGCACAAAGCGTCAAATCGGTTCGACGTTTAAGCCTATTGTATATGCAGCTGCCTTAGAGCGGGGAGTCGATCCGTGTGAATATGTTTCGGCACGCCAGACTTCTTACACCAACGTTGAGGATTGGACTCCTCAAAATACAAGTGATGAAACCTACGACAAAAAATACTCTATGGAAGGCGGCCTGGCGGGCTCCGTCAATACTGTTTCTGTAAGATTACTCGAGAAAGCGGGGATCGGACAAACCATTGCCACTGCGGGGCGGATGGGTATCAAAAGTGAATTACCCAACGTACCCTCTATTGCATTGGGATCTCCATCAATATCAATGATAGAAATGGTGACCGCTTATGGAGTGTTTGCTAACAACGGAAAATACATCCAACCAATTTATATTTCAGGTATCAAGGATCAACATGGTAATGTTCTGCACCAAATCGATAAACCACAGAAAGGAGAGCGGGCCATATCAGAAGAAACTGCTGACATGATGATCCATATGCTTCAACGTGTAGTCAATGAGGGTACCGGCTCCAGTATCCGTGCACGTTATGGACTGCATAATGACATTGCTGGCAAAACAGGAACTACACAAGCTAATGCTGACGGATGGTTCATTGGAATCACGCCGAAGTTAGTTATCGGGGCCTGGGTTGGCGCCGATGATCCGCGGCTTCATTTCCGGAGCACTTCACAAGGACAAGGTTCAGCCACCGCGCTCCCGATCGTGGCAAGGTTTCTCCAACATGCTAACAAGGATGCCACCCTTAATAATTTTACCCGCGCAAAATTTTCTCCCATTTCACAGGATTTGTTGAGCAGATTAGATTGTGATCTTGAACGATCTGACCGCAATTTCTTCCAACGGCTGTTTAATACTAAACGCAAAGTGAAAGACCGGAAATTCAAGAATGGAAATTAGATTCTGTTTCTGTTGATCTACAACGAAATTGAATTGAATTCTACATCCTAAAATTAAATCACGTATTACACGCTATTAACGCGACTTAATTTTTCAGCACGATTTTTTACGAAATCTCTCCTATACTTTATGTGTAATTTAAAAAGGAGGAATTATGAATGTGTATGGAAAAGAATATGAAGTAGACAATCTTACAGGCAAGAACCACGAAGGCCCCATGGCCAACGTGCCGGTGAGAAGATTGACAGCAACATCTATAATTGGCGACCGGGTTGAGAATTTGGATGGAGAAAACCTCGGTAGGATTGACAACCTGATGGTGAATATAAGCAGTGGAATGATCGAGTACGTCGTGTTGGAATCCGGGGCGTTCCTTGGACTGGGAGGGAAATATTTCGCCATCCCTTTTTCTCAATTGTACCTGAATCCTGAAAAGGAGTGTTTTATATTGAATCGCGAGAAGGAATATTTTAAGAACATTCCAGGGTTTGATAAAAGCCATTGGCCAGATACCAACGATCATTCTTATTTTAATGATGTTGATAATTTCTGGAATACAACGGCCACACCACGGTATACATAGGCGAACAATTGATTGGGAACACAAAAATGTCAAAGCCTTATTCGTCATCAATGGCGAATAAGGTTTTGTCTTTTTTAACATAACAGAACTTTCATTTTGTATTTTCGTAAAATGAAGGCTTCCAAATCAACATTCTTCATTTCGGACACCATTGGTAATGTTTCCGCGCTCACGCTACTACCTGAGAATGAGATGAAGGCAATAATAGTTCTGGCGCATGGTGCCGGGGCAGGAATGGTACATGCGTTTATGGAGAAACTCTCTCAAAAGTTATTGTCGCATTCTATCGGCACTGTCCGCTATAATTTTCCTTACATCGAGAAGAAAAAGAAAATGCCGGATGTACCGGCCGTTGCGGAAAAGACCGTGGGGCAGATGCTTTCACAGACGATTGAAAAATATCCCCGCGTACCGGTTTTCCTGGCCGGGAAATCTTTCGGCGGTCGGATGTCGTCACAATTTGCTTCGAAGAATGCTATCAGCGCAAAAGGCATCATATTTTATGGATTTCCCCTGCATGCCCCAGGAAAAGATGGTATCGAACGAGCGGAGCACCTTAAGAATGTTAAAATTCCTATGCTGTTTCTCCAGGGAGCAAACGATGCCTTAGCCAAACTTCCGCTGATAAAGAATGTTTCCAGTAATCTACCATTGTCGACCTTAGTTGTTTTCGAGGGCGGAGATCATTCATTCAAAATAAAAGGTAAAGAAGCAATTGATGATTTAGCTGACGCAACGGTTCGATGGATTGATAATTTGAGCGAAAAAAATAAATGATAATGGTGTGTTTATTCGCACAAATCTAACATTTGATTGGACTTTAACTTATTGTTGTATATTTGCAGATTATTCTAATAACAATTTATAATGAAAGAAGGAACAGTAAAATTCTTTAATGAATCCAAAGGATTCGGTTTTATTAAGGAAACGGCAACAGGGCAAGAGTATTTTGTACACATTTCAGGACTTCTTGTCGATCAGATCCACGAAAATGATGCAGTCACTTTTGAACTCAAAGAAGGAAAAAAAGGATTGAATGCGGTTAACGTACGTTTAGCCAACTAATAAATCATCATTGCCAATAAGAAACCAGGCCTCAACGCCTGGTTTTTTTTTATAAATAAAAGAGATTTTCACGCCGATTTTGTTAATCGTTAGCAGAAATTGTTACCCTTATCACCAACCAACTATGAAAAAAATCCTTGTGCCTACCGACCTTTCACCGATTGCTGAACGAGGCTTGTCTTTAGCCGTGGAAATTGCTGAGCGTTCTGAAGCCGAAATAAGTCTTGTGAATTTTACAAAGCACCCATTTGGAAAGACGTTCTCTGCAATGGGCGACATAGGTAGCAAAATTGACAGGGAGGGAGAACTCTATAATCTTCAACTGCTGCGCGTAAACAAGGAGAAGCTTGACGCGCTCGTTCAAAAATATATCCGGCCAGGTGTGGATATTGAGACTGCAATTGTCGACGAAGAATTTCAGGAAGGTATTGATCAATACCTGGATAGGGAAAATATCGATATCGTAGTGATGGGTACTTCGGGAGAAGAAAATGCCTCCGAAGTTTTCAGCGGAAATCATACTGAGCAGGTAATAAGAATTTCGAAATGCCCTGTGATTTCGGTAAGAGATGGTTTCAAGATCGATGACTTCCGAAATATTGTTCTTGCTGTGAATGTGATCAAGGATAATGAACATATAAACGCTGCTCTGAATACCTTGGCAGATCTTGCTGCATGCTTTGACGCTCACATTCACCTCGTACACATTAGGGACCGCGCAACAGACTATGCAAACGTAGATCTTAAAGATTTTTTCACTAAGATGGCTGAAGGCGCAAATCTCACAAATTACTCTGTTACAATTTATGAAGCCGACGACCAGGCGGAGGGTGTAATCAGGTTTGCGCACGAGGTAAGAGCTGGCTTGATTGGGGTAATTAAAAATAGTACTGATGGTATCTTCCGAATATTCTCAAGCCATTTTTCCGATAGACTGGTGAAAGAAGTAGGCCGGCCTGTGTTTACGTTCAATCTAACTAATGCTGAGGACTAACCCTGAGGTTCCTTGTTTTCTTGGTTTTATGTTTGTTGAATGAAGGTATAGGGCATAAGGATCCGTTCGAAAGAGAGAACAATTTTCTTTGTTTAGGCTCCCTTCAATCTGCAAAAAATGGTAACGAAGTATTTGTCGTAACCTGACAACGAAGAGACATCCTTTCAAGTCGCGTCCCTATACCCTATACCTTATACCTTTACCTTTATACCTTTATACCTAATCGAGGAAACATAGGCATCCCTATTCCTTATTCCTATAGGCTTTAGGCCGAGATCCAGTTGATCCCCTTTCTCAACTGCGCCAATGTTTTTTCTTCCTCTGAACCAGGAGCCGGTTGGAAGTTATAAACCCATTGCGCCTGCGGAGGCAAACTCATTAAAATTGATTCGGTTCTGCCATCAGTATCAAGTCCGAATTTCGTGCCGCGATCCCAAACCAAATTGAATTCTACATATCTTCCCCGCCGTAGGAATTGCCATTGTTTTTCTCTGTCAGTGAAAGACAGATTTGCGTTCTTTTTCATGAAATGAGTATAGAGTGGTCCAAAAGCATTCCCCAACGCTTTCACAAATTCAAACCGCGATTCCTTTGTAAAACCTCCGTCTCCTTTCAAGTAATCGAAAAAAATTCCGCCAATTCCGCGCGTTTCTTTTCGATGCTTAAGAAAAAAATAATCATCTGCCCAATTCTTGAATTCCGGGTAATAGGAGGGATGGTGGCTGTCACAAACTGTCTTCAGCGTCAGATGAAAATAGCGTGCATCCTCTCCGTTGACATAATGGGGTGTAAGGTCAATACCACCACCAAACCACCATACCCCGTTCGTCATTTCAAAATATCGAACGTTCATATGAATAATGGGAACCATTGGATTGAAGGGATGCAATACGATCGAAACGCCCGTCGCAAAAAAATCAGGAGGATCTGCCTGTTCCATTTGCATCGACTTCAGAACTGGCTCAGGTGTCGTTCCCCAAACTGCTGAAAAATTAACACCACCTTTCTCGATCACCTTTCCGTCAGCGATAACACGTGTGATTCCACCACCGCCGCCCCCGCGTTTCCAATGATCGTTGATGAATTTTCCTTCGCCATCGGCGTCTTCCAGTTGCTGGCAGATCGTCTCCTGGAGACTGATAAACCAATCACGTATTGACTCTTTTGTTAGCATGATATATCAGCCCGAATGTATAAACGGTATGTTGATAACTGCAAACTTTGGAAGTGAGAATGGTCAGGAAAGCTAAAATGGAAATCCGATTCCGACATTATATATGGCCGGCTCTTTAAAATCGCGGTAGCTACCATCAGAATCAGAAGTTGCGTAAGGCTTCCAAAATCTTACCTTATTCAAAACAAACTTGTCGCCGCTTTCTCTGGCTGGATCATAAACTTTGATACCTACGTCGAAGCGAAGTATCAGGAACGAAAAATCGAAGCGTAGACCAAATCCAGTCCCTACACCAAACTCCTTATAAAATCTGTTGATCTTGAATTGAGACCGGTTGTCCTGTATAATATTTCCATCTTCATCCTGTGTATTTACAGGTCGGAAGCTCCAGACGTTTCCAGCATCAATGAAGACTGCTCCATTCACGAAGCCAAATAATTTCTGACGTAACTCGATACTAGCTTCAAGCAGAATCTCGGAAGGTTTCTCAATATCATAATCGTACAAGCCATCTTTTGCAGGTTCCTCTGCCAGCTGGGGTTTAGCAGATCCGGGGCCCAACCTTCTGGGACGCCATGCCCGAATGCTGTTGCTACCTCCTGCGAAAAAGAATTTTTCATAGGGAAGACTTCGATTGTCTCCGTATGAATAAGCGAATCCGGAGTTAAATCGGTATGCAAGAACGGTGTTTTTATCAACTGGGTCCACGCGCCGTATATCCAGACTAAATCGAATATATTTATAGTATTCAAGCTTCAGATCGCTGATAAACGTAGGTTCAAAAAAATTCCACCAGGTACCACCGCTCTCAATCTGGGCTCTTATCCAAGCCGAATTTTCTTCTGTATTTCCATAGTTGTTCAGATTCCAGGTTACACCAAAAATAATACTATTGACAAACGAAGGACGAAATGCATTGATCAGATTATTATTGCCCAATGTTTCTTCCCTTGCCAGCAGGTCTTTGAAACCCGACGAAAGATTTGCTGTATCGATCACACCCAGATTAAGGGGAGTAATAAAGTATGTTCGGTTTTTGTTGTTGTCCCATGTATAGGTACCGTTGACTGAGATTACGGTTCGCCTGTATTCCGGCCTGTCTGTGTACGTGTATCCGGCGGTAACTTTTGTTTTAGGGTTAAACTCTGCAAACTTGAATCGAAGCCGTTCATTGAGCGGCCACATGAACTGCGGAAATGTGAGGGAGGCATTTATACCAGCTTCAGTACTCTTGTAGACATTCTGACTTTCCGTCGCAGAAGCCACGCCTTCAAATCCAAATCTGCCGCTCAGGTCAAATGTCTCCATACTCTTGAAGACATTTCGTCTTTTAAAAGAAATTACGTAAAAAGGTCCGGGATATCCCTGTGTTACATTAACACCGACTTCATTTGTCCATTCGTGTCGCGTTAGTGGGCTTGCGAAAATATTTGCTATGAATTTCCCGCCCGACGTATCGTAGTTAATATTTACAAATTTGAAAGCTTCCATATTCCCGATCTGCCTTTGCGTGTTCAGCGTTTTTGATCTGCTGTAAAGATCTTCTGGTCGCAGGCGTACTCGCTGACTGAGCACCTTCAAATTATAGTTGTCCTCATAGTATTTATACTGGATGTCATGATATGTCCTGGTCTGTCTTCGCGAATTAGGTATGTGAGTTCCTACGTCGGTGGTAAATGTTACTGAGTCGATGGTAAACTGTTTATGATAACCACGTTTTGCCGGATCTCGGATTGAAATCATTACTGCTATTTTACGCTCGGGAGACCTAAAGGTAGTATCGGTGGAGAACTCAATGTATTGTCGGCTGAAATCATAATATCCCTGGTCTTTCAGCATCATGTCGATCCTTTCGCGTTCCCTGGTAAAATTATCCTGCTGAAATCTATCTCCTCGCCTGATAAGTCGCTCTTCGAAATTCTCATCCATGATTTTCATTATCATTGTATCGCTCACATCATAAATTATAGAATCGATAATGTAAGGCTGGCCGGGATTTACGCGATACACAACAGTGACAAGGTCGTTATTAACGATTACGCTATCCGTAACTGAGTTGGTAAAATAGCCGTTCGAGAAAAGATATTCGCTAAATCTCTCCTTGGTTAATGTTAGCTGACTGCTATCGAAAACGGATATGGGTTCACCCCACTGCATCCAGTTATTGCCATTTTCGATAAAGCCATTGTACTTGGCTACCTTCTTTTGTTTTTTAAACTGATAGTTGTTTATTTTTTTGGATGAAGTTGTTCGTGCGATCTTTTCGTCATACTTCTTTTCAGCCGCTTCTTTTTTTTGGATGAACTTCTCCTGATCATAGCGGCGTTCGCCAAAGTAATAAATGGAAACGAGGGGAGTAAATAAACCTAAGAACTTGCGATTGGGTGTCTGGGAATAAAGGCTCCTCAGATGTTCCTTGTCGATATAGCTGGGCGCCTGAGTCCTTTGGCGATATAGTAGTTTTTCATTTTCTTTCAGGTGTTTAGTTCCCAGGCATCCCTGCAAGAATGCCGAAAGCGCTATTACCACTACTACATATTTTATGTTTGAAGTCCCCAATCGTTAATGCATGCTATCGAAAGCCCAAATCAAGTTTATTAAATCCCTGCAAATAAAAAAATACCGGAAGCAGGAGCAACGGTTTGTGGTAGAAGGTGCAAAGAGTGTGCGAGAATTGTTGAGTTCAGATTTTGAAGTTCAGATTTTAGTTGGGACATCGGAATTCTTGAATTCGGTGAATCCGCAGAACAACGTTGAGGTAGTAGAGGTAACAGTAAAGGACCTCCAGGGTTTGGGCGATTTTCAAACGAATGATTCCGCGATTGCAGTGGCAAAGATGAAGCCTAATGATCACTTTTCCGTAGCCAGAGATGAGTTTGCCTTAGTTTTGGACGATATCCGTGATCCGGGGAACCTTGGCACCATTATCCGAACCGCCGATTGGTTTGGTGTACGTAAAATCATCGCATCAAGTGAAACAGCAGATTTTTACAACCAAAAGGTAATCAATGCAACTATGGGCTCTTTTACAAGGATTAAGATGCTTTACGTCGACCTTGCGATTTACCTTGACCAGGTTAAAATACCTGTCTATGGTGCGTATTTGAATGGGACCAACCTTGGCAGCGTCAATTTTGGTGCAGGAGGATTAGTTGTTATTGGAAATGAGTCGAAAGGAATAAGTAATGATCTTGAAAAATTTATAACGCATAAAGTGACCATTCCAAGGGTGGGTCGTGCTGAATCGCTTAACGCGGCAATTGCAGCAGGAATCTTGTGTTATGCCGTATCACTGCCTTAGAATAATCATCGTTTAATTAGATTTGCAGGGCAACTTAAGGCAGTGGTTCATAGTTTAACTGAAATAGCTCGTAAATGTGTTTCGATAGTCTTTTGAACCAATCTGCCATCGACATTCATGATTGAATACATCATCAAATTAAAGCGTAAGACGCGGTCCATTTTTCGTGACAGGTGGGTATGGTTAATGGCATGGCGAGATGCCCGTCACAATTTTTCGCGGCTTTTCCTTTTCATGACTTCCCTCATAACCGGTATTGCAGCCGTTGTTGCGCTTGACTCATTGAATCAAACGCTGCAAAACGATATTGATCGAAACGCAAAGGAATTGTTGGGTGCTGATCTAGTCGTCAATTCTGATAAGAGATTTAACGCGGAACTGGACACGCTATTCAAAACATCGATGCTGCCCCAGGCATCAGAGGCTGATATGGCCTCTATGGTTTTATTTCTTAACAACAATCAGTCACGCCTGATTCGGTTGGTCGCTCTGCAAGGTCCTTTTCCTTTTTATGGCAAGATTGAGACCTTGCCGGAGAATGCATACGACAAGCTGCACGAGGGACGCTACGCGATGCTGGATGAAACTCTGGCCAGCCAATTTGAAGTAAGCTCGGGAGATTCTCTAAAAATCGGGAACAACATATTCACTGTTTCGGGCACTGTTTCCAGAATACCCGGAGGTGGTGGTATCATGGCATCTTTCACACCATCAATTTATATTTCTATGAGCGAACTGGACTCAACCAGACTCGTTCAATATGGGAGCCGCGTAAACTATAAAAGGTTTTTCAAAATTGACACTGAGGCCCAATTGGAAAATACCGTCAATCGGCTCGAACCTGTTCTCAAGAAATATGGCCATTCATATGAGACTGTCGAGAGGAGGAAAGAAGGTTTGGGAAAAGGATTTCGATCCATTTATCGTTTCTTTTCATTGCTTGCTTTTGTAGCTCTTATTTTAGGGTGCATTGGCGTCGCTAGTTCTGTTCACATCTATGCGAGGGAAAAGAGGGAAGAGGTAGCAGTGCTGCGATGTGTCGGATCGTCGGGTTGGCAGGCATTCAATATCTTCTTTATCCAGATCTTTATTCTTGGAATTGTGGGAAGCATCATCGGCTCATTCATCGGGGTTGCCATACAACAAATACTCCCATTCTTTATAGAGGATCTTATTCCTTTCAATATCGGGTTTACCTTGTCATGGAGCTCGTTACTATTGGGACTCCTTATTGGTGCAATAGTATCGGTGCTGTTTTCTGTTTTGCCGCTGATCTCCGTTCGATTCGTGCCGCCTTTAACCGTCCTCAGAGCTTCGCCAGTTCCTCAACAAAACTTTTCTAAAACGAAGGTTGTAATCATTGCGCTAATCGCCCTGTTTCCCCTTGGGTTCGCCGCGATGCAAACTAAGAGTCTTATTACAGGCACGTTCTTCTTTCTTGGACTATTGGCTGCACTCGGATGCCTCACACTCGTGGCGATGTTACTGCTCTATTTAGTAAAAAGATATTTTCCTAACCAGGCTGGATTTATTCTCCGTCATTCGCTTTCAAGTCTCTTCAGGCCCAACAATCAAACTCGCGTTTTGCTGGTTACGATAGGGCTAGGCGCATTCATCATTTCAACATTGAATATTATTGAGCAAAGCATGCTAGAACAAGTTGAATTCGCTGGACAGGAGAACCAGTCAAATACCATATTATTTGATATTCAACCTGACCAGCGCGAAGGAGTCGTTAATTTGATGAAAGAGAACAATCTCAAACTTAACCAGGTAGTTCCGATTGTAACAATAAGATTGGCAAGTCTACATGGCAAGTCAGTTGAAGAACTTCAGAAAGATACTACAGATAAGATATCCAACTGGGCGCTTACACGCGAGTATCGTGTTACTTACCGTGATAGTCTGCATCATTCTGAAAAACTAATTGATGGTGCGCTTCAGCATACTGCAGCGGGGAAAGATTCTATTTGGGTGACAATTTCCGAAGGAATGCTTGATAATCTTGATGTGAAGATCGGAGATTCTCTTGTATTTGATGTGCAGGGCGTACCAATGAAGGCAAAGATTTCAGGAGTGCGAGAAGTTGAATGGCAGAAGGACCCGCCTAATTTCATTTTTGTCTTCCCTCCGGGCGTGATGGAGGAGGCGCCGCAGGTATATGTGACGGCCACTCGCATTGACAATCAACAACAAGCCAACAGTTTTCAGCAACAATTGGTAATACAATTTCCAAATGTGTCGCTCATTGATCTTCGCTTGATCCTGAGTACAGTAAACGATTTGTTCAATAAACTTGGAATGGTAGTGCGGTTCCTGGCGCTGTTCAGCATTATCACAGGACTCGTTGTTCTCGCAGGCGCAGTTATTAATAGCAAATTTCTTCGGATCAAAGAAAATGTGCTGTTGCGAACTGTCGGTGCGCGGACGCGTCAAATTATTAAAATCACTTTGATCGAATATGCGTGGCTGGGATTGTTCTCAGCTTTGACAGGGATCATTCTGTCGCTTGGAAGCGGATTTCTGCTGGCAAAGTTTTTCTTCGAAATTGCTTTCGCGTTCGATTGGATGGAACTGCTAATAATAGGAGTGGGGGTTGTATTTCTTACGATGCTAATCGGTTGGTTCAATTCACGCGAAGTAATCACCACCCCACCGCTACAGGT
>JAEZBX010000140.1 GCA_023412765.1 Bacteroidota bacterium | reverse complement strand
TTTTCCGGCACGGGTACCACGGTGCCTTTCCCAATAGATTTACGATTGTTAACATACCATCCACGGGCGAAGTAAACGCGCCCAATGGCACCGTTGCGCAGCTTATCAACCATTCCAACAACATTGCTGAACGACCGGCGTTGGCTGCCCATCTGAACTTGTTTATTATATTTTTGCGCTGCTTCAACCAGCATTTCACCTTCGCGCGGATTGTGACTGCAAGGTTTTTCTACATAAACGTGCTTCCCTGATTGCAGAGCCATTATTGCTGCTGGCGTGTGCCAATGGTCCGGTGCGGCAATAACAATTCCATCCAGATCCTTCTTCTCAAGCATCTTACGGATATCCGCAAAACCTTCAGGTTTTTTACCCCGGATGGTTTCAACCTCTTTTATAGTTTTAGCGAGAACAGTCGCGTCGGGATCACAAATGTATGCAACCTCAACATTGGGTAATTTGGCAAATGCCTTGGCAAGAAACATTCCGCGGCTATTGGTTCCCATGATACCCAACACAACTTTAGTATTGGGTGCGCCATTGAATATTTCTGCACCTGATGCGAGGTAGGGGCTGAGAACCAGGCTGGTTCCAGCAGCCGAAGCGCGGCGAATAAATTCCCCGCGATTGATTTTTTCTTTTGACATAGGTTTGAGGTCTGGGATAATAGCTTTAAGGAAAGTTAGTCAATTTATTTTTTGCTCTCATAACTTTTACATGAGCGCAGCATTTAAAAAAGTCGTATGCAATTATCTAGATAACATCTTGAATCTCCTCCCTAGGGGCTTGTTTGTTTATTAACAGTCCGACAGTCATCATCAGGCTTGTAAATACAATCACCAAAAACAATACGCCTTCGCTAAGGCCAGCCATTCGTTGCGACTCAGGAATACTGTAGAACAACAATACCGTAATCAATCCCCTGGGGGCGATCAACATCAATGGTGTCGATGTGATCTTCAAAATAAATCTGAAGAAAATCAATCGCAGAATTACCGTCGTTGCAATAACAGCAAAACCTATAAGTATAACTTCCGAAGTAGCAAGCAGGTTTAAGTCGATGGAAAATCCGAAGAGCAGAAAGAAAAATGTACGAATGATGAATGCGGTTTCCGCGGTAATAACTTTTAATTCCTTGGTGATTTCACTTATGCGCTCTGGTGAGAAAAATTTCAGTACGAGATGATGCTTGAAATGTCGAAAGTTTCCGAGTACCAGGCCAAAACATAAAACAACTAGCAACGAAGGCAAATTGAGAAATTTAGCAAAAGAGTAAATGAGAATCAGTATGGCGAAGGTGAGGAAGAACCTAACGTGGGCCGTCGTGTGATTTAATAGGAATACCAGGAACCCCGTACTTATAATTGAAACGACAATTACCAATACTATATTCCAACTGAAAGACAAAATGGAACCAAGACCCGACTCATGATCGATCAAAACATAGTTGAAAAGGATAATTCCCACGATGTCTGAAAAAGTGCTCTCGTAAACGATGAACTCACGTCTTTCTTCATCCATATTTTGAACACTTGGAATAGCGATTGCGCTGCTGATAACCGAAAGTGGTATTGCGTGCAACAATGCCTGACGAAAGTCCGCGCCGAAATAATAAGAGAATAGCAACGCAATGAATGCAGCGGTGATACTCATTAATCCCAAAGCCGAGAGAAGGGCACGACTGATGAATTTGAACTTTTTCGGTTGAATCGACAAATCCAATGACGCCTCTAGCACAATAAAAATCAATCCGGTGATTCCGAGGATCTCAAGCAACACGCGCGTCTGGGGAAGTTGAAATCCAAAGTATTGCGCGGCATAATTCAACCCGATTCCTGAACCCAGCAAAAGCAGGACGGAAGGTATTCGCAGTTTGGATGACAGGAAATTAAACAAATACGAAAGAACGACGAGAACGCTCAGGATGATCAATATTGAATATGCGTCAATCTTCATGCAAAGTTGTGTCGATTAGCACGTCAAATTGCATTTATCGGATGTTTTAGACAAGCAATTTTTTTTGTAGTGATTGGCTCACTGAAAAGGTATACCAGTTTCTGCTGAAATACTTTCCAGGTCCTGCACAACCCCATCAATAACAGGAATTCCTTCCTTTGATCTTAACATTTGTTGTTGATATTCCGGATCGCCAGGTATCAGAACAGCATCAAACCCAGGTGCTGGCTTTGTCTTTCGAAAGACGTCGATCCAATGATCGATCCGTTTTTTGAATACATCTACATCTTCAAAACCATCTATTTCCATCGCACCAAAAAAATGTCCTATGCCTTTACCTACGCTTTCCTTTGGTGCTTCTTCGAACAATGCAAAGGGTGGAGCAAATGGTCCCCAGTTAGCGCCGCTAAGAACACACGAGAGGATGTCTACCATTGCTGAAAGGCAATAGCCTTTGTGCCCGCCGAGCTCGCGCGTGCCTCCAAGCGGAAGAAGGCCTCCGGCGTAAACATCTTCCGGTAAGGTGGAAGGTTTACCTTGCTGATCTATAATCCAGCCTTCCGGAACAGGTTTGTTTTGTCGTTTGGCGATTTCAACCTTACCGAACGCTACGACGCTGGTAGCAAGATCTATTACGATGGGAGGATTGGCGAAGCCGGGAAAAGCAATAGCGATAGGGTTAGTACCCAGCCTTCGTTCGGCTCCGAATAACGGTACGACTATCCGCGACGAGTTGGTCATTGACCATCCTATCATATCGCGTTCGAGGGCTTTTAAGCAATAGTAGGAAGCGATACCATAGTGGTTTGTGTTGCAGACGCTAACCCAGCCCGATCCAAACTTTGCTGCCTTGTCCATTGCGATCTCATTTGCTTTCGGTCCAACAACCAGTCCGAGTCCGCTGTCGCCGTCGACAGTTGCTACGCTCTTTTTCTCTCTTACAATTCGGATGTTCGGCTTTGGATTCAATCTTCCGATCTTGAACATATCGACGTATGTCCGGAGTCGCGCTACACCATGGGAATCGATCCCTCTTAAGTCAGCTTTCGAAAGCACATCAGCTGCCTGGATTGCATCGGGTTCGTTAACTCCGAAGTGCATGAACACATTCGCAGTGAAATCTTTTAAATATTGAGCGGTAAAAGTATGATAGTTAGGCGTGGACATGTTGAGCTGATTTTGCAGGCAGTCAATATCGGCTCTTGTGGGATATGATGCAATTGGTAGACTGAAAATGAATGGTCAGCTACTATCCACTACACACGACGTTTGACCACAGGCTCCGTTAGGAGCCTCCTAAGATCTAATGACAATTTTCGAATGATGTTCATCATTCCGATGATATCAGCCCTTGTCTGTGCCAGCATGAATTCATATCATGAATGCCATCGCCGCCTATTATCACCGAAATGCAATGGACAACGCCCAGACTATGCTCAACGCGAGTGCACAATAAAATGTAATGGTTAGAACGTGGATCAGTCCCATCTCATTGGAAAGTTTTCTTCTCTCCTTCATACCATTTCTGTCTTCCAATTCATCAACACCCGTCATCATAAGCGTATTTTGTTAAAGTTATTTTGGCCCTCGTTTAAGACCATTCATACCCGATTGTGAACTTCTTCAAAGGTAATGATCGTTCACCTGCCGGAAATCAGGATCAAACGGATTTTAGAATTTCAGGGGAAACCCCGAGAGACTCAGGGAATTCACTGATACTTTTTCAGCTTTCAATCGGAAGCTTTCGTTTGCGATCTGAAATGACATCATGGGGCCTCCATTTTAAAATTGCATTTAACCATTTTTAACAATCTTGCCGCAACCAGGCCACGCCTTTTTCAGTTTAAATGCCTAAAATTTTATCCCTTGAAAAGGCTTTTCTTTATTCTACTATCTATCGGTTTGGTTAGCTGTGAAGATGACGATGATGATTCCATTGGTAGATCAGAGACCAGGTTGCATTACTACACCGAATCATTTAAGATAGACGGCTTTGATTATGAGCCCCAGTACACCGTGATGTACAACTATGACGAGTCAGGAAATCTTGAGAAGTATACCTTTTACAGTTACAATCCAACATCAAATGAGTTAAAGGAAGAACGGACTTTTTCGTTTACCTATTTGGACGGGCGCGTGAACAAGATCGAAGGGACGCTCGTGAATAAATCAACTCCATATATAAGTTATTTATACGAACACCTGCCGGACTCAAGAGTGTCAAAAATTAAGGAAACCAATACGGCAGCAGGTGTTAATTCAGAAGCAACATTCGACTATCAAGCTGATGAAATCATTAAAGTGAGTTATAATTTTTCCAATGGCAATAGTTACCAGTATGAATTTAATTATAGTGATGGAAACATATTGAGTGACAAAACAACAAGAGGTGTTCAACTCTGCAGCGACGGACAATACAGTTACGACAATCACAAAAGTCCATTCCAGACTTTAGGATACGTAGACTATTTGTTGTTTAATCTCTCTGTAAATAACAAACTTACTGAGAGCGTAAATTACGTCGGTTGTGCGTTTCCCACTCTTATTCCGGAATCGTACGAATACGAATATGGTGACCACGACTTCCCGACGGACGCGATCACCAGATACAAAGAAGGTGGCTCAATAAGACAATCACAGAAAAGGTTTTACTACAAGGATGTAGCCGTGAAATAAGGCGATCTGATCTCAGCACACTTATTACCTCAGCATTACTAACAAGAATCTTTAATTCAGAGTCTTTTGATGAATTATTGATTTATCGAAGGCACAAAATCAAGGACGATCGAGTTCATACAATACCTTTTACCGGTGGGAGGAGGTCCGTCGTCAAACAGGTGGCCCAAATGAGAATTACAACGACCGCAGAGGACTTCGATGCGATCCATACCATGTGATTTGTCGGGCTGATAAATCATACTATTCTCGCGGTTAGGCTCAAAAAAGCTTGGCCATCCACAGTTGCTGGCAAATTTTGCATCCGACTTAAATAACGTATTTCCACAGACTGCACAATAATATGTGCCACGGCCAGTGTAATCCCAATATTTCCCTGTAAAGGCCCGCTCGGTCCCTTTTTCCCTGGCAACATGGTACACGTCGGCGGGAAGGATTTTTTTCCATTCCGCATCCGTGACCTTGAGCGCCGTCGTATCTGTTCTTGAGTAGTAGGGATTTTTTGGCTGTACGAACCCCGCGTTTTGAGCAACTGGGGCTGATGTCTGGACTTCCCCAGCTATCTTTTCGCAAGCGAAAAATAACATGCTTAGGATTACAAGAATCGTGGTTTTCATTCTGGATTT
>JAEZBX010000269.1 GCA_023412765.1 Bacteroidota bacterium | reverse complement strand
AAGGTGCATTGAAACTTGTTAACTTATAGATGCAATATAAAAAAATGTGCTCTTCAAAATTGCAACGCAGATACAACTCTGAACGTTCTCGACTTTGAAATTATTTCAATGAAGCGATCGCTGCTCTTACCACTTCACCGTCCTGACCAGGTTGCATTCCTGATACGCCGATGCCACCGATGACTTTTCCATCCAGGTATATTGGCTCACCACCTTCCACTGGAAAAATGCCTGGCACCGCTAGCATGCGGAGTGCTGCGCCTCCAGCGGCGATCGCTTCTTCCATAACTTTCGTTGGACGTCTGAAATTGTTAGCGGTCTTCGCTTTTCCAATAGCAACATCGATAGAAGCGAGTTGCGTATTGTCCATCTTTTCAAGAAGAACAATATTGCCACCGGTGTCCACAATTGCTATCGCCATTGGCCACTGCTTAGTTTTTGCGTAAGCTTGTCCAGCGTTAACGAGTTTTTTAGCCATTTCAAGTTTAATAGATTCACCATACTGAGGAACAGGTGATGCATTTTGTGCATATCCTAAGGAACTGATGCAAAGCAGTGCACCGAGAAGGAGTGTGAGGGTTTTCATAGCAGAATTCTTTTTAGATTATTAGTGAGCAGGTAATTTAAGTGAAGTCCTGTCTATTCATCAAACCATCACTGTAACGAACTATTTGTCACCGGTAGCAATTGGCAAACCTCTCCGTGACCACTCGCTCCATGAACCTACGTAAAGATTTGCTCCTCTTATACCCGCATGTTCCAGTGCGAGTAAGGTATGACACGCGGTGACACCTGAACCACAATGTACAATAATGTTTGATGGTGGGCGATCTCCTATCTTCGACTTGTAAGTTTTTGCCAGATCATCTGATGAACGAAAGCTTCCGTCGTCAGCAAGATTGTCTATGTATGGAATATTGACTGCACCTGGAATGTGACCAGCCACCAAATCTATAGGCTCGGACTCGCCCCGATAGCGATATGATTCGCGAACATCAATAACAAGATATTCATCCAATTCAGCTTTGTCTACAACTTCGTTTAGAGGAACGGTGGGCAAAAGCCAATTGCTTACAAGATACGGGCTGGTTGAATTGGCCATCTCTGCACCGGATGTGAGCTGCAGTCCTTCGCGGATGATGGCATCAAGGCCGCCATCGACAACACGAACATTCTCATGGCCCACTGCGCGGAGCATCCACCATAAGCGAGCAGCGGCATTGGCGCCATTCTTATCATCATAAATAATCACGTTCGATGAAGGAGTGATACCCAATTTTCCAAGAAGCGCAGCAAAGTCCTTGATATCAGGTAGTGGGTGTCTTCCGCCATATGCAGGATCAATGGGTTTGCTTGAAAGGTCGCGGTCAAGATCAACGTGTAAGGCGCCGCCAAGATGTTTTTCTAAATATCGGTCATGTGCTCCGGGTCCACTTCGTGCATCAATGATTACGTTGTTATTTCCTTTAATTTCTAGTGGATGGATTAGTGGCGAATTTTTAGCGATCATAAAACAAAGATATGCGAGCGTAAATTTGCCACCAAGTCACGAAGACACGAAGAATCACAAAGAATTTTTTGAAGAGAAATTTGCCACGAAGACACGAAGAATCACGAAGAATTTTTTGAAAGGAACATGAATTTGCCACGAAGGCACAAAGACACGAAGGAATCAACAAGAGATTTTTCAGGCGCTAACTGGAAAAACTTTGTGTGCCTTGGTGTCCTGGTGACTTTGTGGCATATTTAAACCTTGCATCTTCATGCAGTTACAAGAATAAACTTATGTTCATTATAAACCTCAACTACATTGTGCCTCTCGAAACATTGGATGCGCATATGGCCGACCATGTTAAATTTCTTCGGAAATACTATAAGCAGAATGTCTTCGTAGCATCTGGAAGGAAAGTACCGAGAACAGGTGGCATCATCCTCGCCTTAGCTAAATCAAATGAGGAGGTTGAAAAAATAATCGCGGAGGATCCTTTCCATAAGCACAAGCTCGCGGAATTTACGATAACCGAGTTTTTAACTTCGCAATATCACCCCGAATTGAAGAAGTTGCTGAGCGGAACGCCTTAGAATAAACTTGAAATACAAAACCAAAGGTGGTTATGCCTTGTTTTATTCTTGCATGAAAAATAGAACACGTATTATCATCTTCGGCGTTACCACGTTGCTGGTAATTTATCTTATGTCCATTCGCTTTGAGGCAACCATGGCGATTGTGTTTTCGCTTTTTATGCTTACAACGATTGGGCTGGGATGGATGGTGTACGCGATTCTGACAGATACTTCTGGCCTTTCGGGTAAGAAGTTCGATGACTACTTTTATGAGGATGGGGAGAGGAGGGGGTGAGTGGTAAGTAGTGAGTAGTGAGTAGTAAGTGGTAAGTGGTAAGTGGTAAGTGGTAAGTATGTGCGTCTTCCAGTGGCGCTGTGGTAGCATGTTAGTCACTTCATCACCGATTCAAGATAGATTTCTTGAGTTTCTTTCGCAGTTTACGTCTGTCGGAATGTTTCTTTTCCGACAGAACCAGGTATTCAACAGCCTCTTCGGGATCACTGCCTTCCAAACGTGCATATTCTCTTGCAACAATTGTCAGATTTTCGTGAGAAAGTCCGAGGAGTCGAAAATTTTTCAGACGGCGCTGGTAGCTGAAATGCCCAAATTTCATTCGGTTATTATCGATGAGAGAAAACTGATAGTGATCTCCTTCTTTCCTGCATAAGATATTACCATTCGAATAGTCGAGATGATAAATTCCACTTTTGTGCAAATCGAATGTGTATGCAGCCAGATCTTTCATCAATTGCTCACCACCGCTTGTGAAGTGATATTCCAGCTTGGTGAAATCAGTACGCAGACAAACAAAAAAACTTTGATTCAGCAGACCATATTTATATAATTCTAAAAAGGCAACGGGATCGGGCGTTAGAAAACCACGCTCGATCAATACTAATCCATTCTGATACGCGCGCTGTGCTTTCGATGGATGGAAAAAAGTGTAGCGAATACGATTGGTAAGATAATTCCGGTGAAACGATTTGATTACCAGCTTTACATTTGAAACTTCATCAGCTTTGATGACATTTCTAACGTTGTACAGAACTTCTGTAAGATTCTGAAAGTGATCCGGTATCTGCTTGATGTATTTCTCGAGAAATTGATACTTCGGGTTGATTACAATATTGCTCTTCATTTGCAAATGGTCACCTTTTAAAATCAAACGAAACACATTCTGTGCAATTTAGAAATTAACTTTTCGATAATTCATTATCTTCCTTTCAAAAAACTATCATGTTGAAATACCTTGTGTTAATCATTGTATGCCTTTATCATAATGCGGGTGCCCAAACCTACGATCTATTGATCACCAATGGAAAGATTATTGATGGCACAGGCAATCCCTGGTTTGTAGGAGATATCGCGATCAATGAGGGCAAGATTGTTAAGGTTGGACGAATAGAAGGTGATGCAAAGCGTACTATTGATGCAACAGGCCTTATCGTGTCACCCGGATTTATCGACGTGCACACTCATATTGAGACTAACGATTTAAAATTTCCAACGGCACCAAACTTTATACACGATGGTGTCACAACAGTTGTTACAGGTAATTGCGGATTTTCTAAGGTTGACATAGCAGAATATTTTTTTAAGCTTGATAGTGCAAAGTTGTCCATCAATGTGGCAACACTTATTGGTCATAACGATGTAAGGCGGGCGGTGATGGGGGAGAGCATGCGTACACCAGATTCCTCCGAACAAAAAGAAATGGAGGATTTGGTAAACAAAGCAATGGAAGACGGCGCTGTCGGATTTTCTACGGGATTGATTTATGTCCCTGGAACTTATTCAAAAACTGATGAGGTGATCGGCCTGGCCAAAGTTGCGGCAAGACATAACGGAGTTTATGCGTCGCATATGCGCAATGAAGGTGACAATGTGTTGCAGGCAATAGACGAAGCGTTGGAAGTAGGGCGGCAGGCAAGTATGCCGGTACAGATTTCACATTTCAAAGTGACGTACAAGCCCAATTGGGGTAGGTCAACAATGACCATCGCAAAGATTGAACAAGCCCGGCAAGAAGGCATCGATGTAACGATCGATCAATATCCATATGTTGCCAGCAGTACATCCCTGAATTCAATCGTTCCTACGTGGGTATTCTCCGGTGGGAGCGATTCGGTTAAATATCGCGTCAGCACACCATCTGTCCGCGAAAAAATTATCGACGAAATGAAAGCTGAGTTGAAAAAAAAGAAACTCAAAGACTATTCATATGCGGTGGTTGCAAATTATCCAGCTGATACCAGCTATAACGGGAAAAACATTTCCGAGATCAACGCATTGAGAGGCGGCAGAGCTAAGGCGAAAGATGAAGCCGAAACGATTCTGGATATGATCGTAAAGGGCCGCGTTCAAATGGTTTTCTTTAGTATGAATGAAGACGATTTGAAATACATTATGAAATATCCATTCAACATGTTTGCCTCCGATGCAGGTGTCAATTCACCGGGCCCATCAAAACCCCACCCGCGTGGATATGGAACCAATGCCCGAGTACTGGGACATTATGTGAGAGAACAAAAAACGATCTCGCTTGAGGAAGCGATTAGGAGAATGACCTCCCTTCCTGCTCGTAAGTTTCAATTGCGGGATCGAGGTATCCTCCAGGAGGGAATGGCGGCGGATATTGTGATTTTTGATGACAAAAAAGTTAGCGACGCGGCATCGTTCACAAATCCCCACCAATATTCGAAAGGATTTGAATGGGTAATTGTTAATGGTGTACCAACCTTAGAGGAGGGTAAGCACAATGGTGACCGGAACGGTGTGGTATTGCGAAAACAAAAGTAATTGCATCCGGTGTTTAAACATCGGTTACAATTAGTTAAGAAGAGGAGCCTTTGCGGGGGGAGCTAATCCACGCGGAAAGCTATCTTGCAAATGCACCCAAAACTGGTGACCTGGCCGTCTTTCACGTGTGCTTTGATGTCTTTCACATAGACCGAATCTATGTTTCTGACTGTCTTTGAAGCCTCGGCGACACCCTGGCGGATTGCATCATCAATTCCTTTGTCTGACGACGCAATGACTTCGATTACTTTTACGATTGGCATAACTTTGAATTTACTTTTGTTTTTAAAACACGTGTGCGAACAATTAGTTATACCTTCTGTTTATCATTTAAGTTTACGCGAATAGACCCTGGTGTGAACTTTACAATTAACCCTGTTTAACCTAATCCTTATCTTATGAAAAAAAGTGTATTCACCTTTCTTGTTCCTTTGGCCATTGCATTTGTAATGGTTTCCTGCGCGCCAAGCGATGAGCAGGTAACGGAATCAGTACAACAAGCTTTGTCGGCTAACACAAGCTTAAGCCCAGTTAGTGCAAGTGTCGAAAAAGGCGTGGTGACGTTGACCGGTGAAGTGGAAAATGAAGATTTAAAGCAACAGGCAGAAAGCAGTGTAAAAGGTATTAAAGGAGTAAAGAGTGTTGTAAATTCGCTGACAGTAAAACCGAAAGGACCGTCACCAGAAGAATTAAGAAGAAATGCAGATACGGCGCTGCTTACGAAAGTAAATGAAAACCTGTCGACCTATAAAGTCCAAGGGGTTACTGCATCGGTCACAGACAGCATTGTAACCTTAACCGGTTCAATAAAGAGAGCTGAACTTCAGAACGCGATGAAAGCAGCGATGGAATCGGGCGCTGCCAAAGTGGAAAATAAACTCACGATTAAATAATTCGCCATGGCACTCCAGGATAAGTATAAATCTGTTATAGATATCGCCAAGCAAAACGGCGCTTCTGATCTTCAAATAGAAGAAAAAAATAATGTGCTTCACATCTCCGCAAAGGCATCCGAAAGCACCAAACAAAAAATGTGGGATGCATACAGCAAGATAGATCCTGACATGCGGGCAGGCGACTTGATGCTGAATATTGAGGCGGGTGATTTCGATGAAATTTACGAGATTAAGAAAGGTGATTCTTTAAGCAAAATCGCTAAGCAATATGGAACTACCTGGCAGAAAATCCATCAGATGAATAAAGATGTGATTAAAGATCCTGATAAGATTTTTCCCGGTCAGAAAATCAAAATTCCAAAAGGATAACTTAGCGCAAAATGTAAAAATATCAAATCCTCAGATTACGCCTTGTCAACCGCAAAATGTAAAGTTTCAAATGTAGAATGTAAAGGGGGTCTCATGGAGTCTTGACCTCTTATTGCCATCACAAATTATTTCAGTAAGTTCGAACCAGTGAGAGCCCATACATTACTGTAAGCAGTGATGTTTGGGCTGTTTTCGTTAAGGCACTGGTTAAAATTATGAAATCGCTAATCGAGAGGTACGCGACTGCATCCGTTGCAATTACATCTGCGCTCGCGTTGCTGACCTTTATTATTCAGGTGAATACGGGTCAGTGCCTAAAGACAGATTTTACTCCGAACGGCATCCTCTCGCTGGAATTTGCATGGGACCAGGAATATGCAAACGAATTGCGCACCGAATGGCAAAAACATTGTAAGCTCGCCGTTCCATTATGCGTAGGAGAGCCAGAGACTTCTTCCATTACAAGCGCAGCGATCGTAAATATTTATTGGGACTTCGCTTTCATGGTTTGCTACCTGATGCTGCTTGTTGTCCTGTTAATTTTACATGAATCAAAGTTTGCGAGAATGAAAAGGCGACCGGTCACTGGCGTTCTTGTTTCATTTTGCATTCTCATATTCGTTCTGGATGGCATAGAAAATTTCTTGATGTTGAAATTTTTGAACGGTGCCGCAGTAGATAGTTGGAAGATTGCCCTCGTTGCGTCGATAAAATTTACTTTAGTCGCACTGGTTGCTGTGTATATTCTGTGGCGCGGCGCATACCTAAGACGATTTTCAGAATTCACTGTGACGTTGACGCATATACTTTGGAGTAATCGGGTTGGCGTGGTCGGGCTCTTCGTTTTGTATTTTGCTCTTTGGAAATCCGATCAGGGGCAGGACCTGCTCATCAACCTTAATGCCTCCCATTGGGGTCCGATTACTTTATATGTAATACTGTCGGTTCTCGCCACATTTTATTGGTATTGGCCTAAATACTTTAGTCCGGAGAAATGGGCTGAGCCATCAAAGGTGAATGTGTCGTTCAAAAATTTGTTTTCTGGTGACTGGAACCCGCCGGCCAATACACCAGAGGTAAGCTATGTGCCTCGACTCCTGGGCTTGTTGACATTCATCGTTCCGGCATGTGGTATCCTTCAGGCGCTAACTGTTTTTCAGATAGCCTATCCGTTAGATTTTATTGATCCTTTTATGTTGCTCATCATTACCATTGCTTTCTTTTTAGTGATGATGGAAAATAAGGTCTTTGATGATTTTTTCAATAAATCTCGCAGGCTCTACTATTCAACATTGATGATGTTGCTAGTGGTTATTTTGGGACTTGGATTTTTTAATAAGTATTCTGCAAATCAGCTCGGATTGCTTACAGTTGGTTTATACGCGATAGCTCTCATATTCATAATGCTTACGTCAGTTCGAAACAGAAGCGATTTCTATCGGGGATGGATACTGAAGAAACTTTACGGAATGAAGGCGAATAAATGGATGCTTTCATTTGTTACAGGCGCTGCACTACTCTTCTTCGCATTTAACTGCTATCCGTACGTGACGGCCAATGGTCCTTACCGATTTATTACGCTTCCGGTTGTATTAACGGCCATAGTATTTTATTCGCTCTTATTTTTTTTGCTGATGATCTGGGGTAAGAAAAAAAGTATAAACTTCTCTGCCTTCCTTATCGTATTCTCCATCGTCATTGCGGTGGTTGTTGATAATTCGTACCATGATATTAATAAAGTAGATCGTCACAATGAATCAAGCTTACCATCACTTAATACCTATATGCACAACTGGGTGCTTGCAAGAAAAGATGAGATACTGCAACGCAAAGGTTCATATCCGGTTTTTATTATTAATTCCTATGGTGGTGGAATAAGGGCCGCTGCCTGGGCCAGTATGTCGGTCAGCTTTCTTGATAGCATCACCGGAAATAAATTTCAGGATCATGTTCTGGCGTACTCCGGTGCTTCGGGTGGAACTGTCGGGTCATCTGTTCTCGCTGTGGCGCGAAGAAATCAAATGATGGACAGCCTCCAAACGCGTCAGGTCAAGAGATTCTATCAAAATGATTTTCTAACCCCCGCGCTAATCGGATTGTTTGGTCGCGACATATGGTTCTCCACACTGGGTATTAGCTGGTTTGATGATCGTGCCCGAGTGCACGAACAAATCTGGGAAAAACATATGGAGATTCTGGATCCAGGCCAATACTATAGCGGCGAATTTAGTGCATTGTGGTATCGAGACGGCAAGCCTGACTACACTATACCCTTGTTGTTCAGCAATACCTATCACGTTGAATCTGGATTAAAAGCAATATTAGCACCCGTCTCGCTCGACACGGCACAGTTCGAGTCGGCAGTGGTTGTTAACAATGTGTTGAAAGATAAAAGCGTAGTGTTCAGCACCGGCGCTTTTCTAAGTGCACGATTTCCTTTTATAAGCCCTGCGGGAAAGCTGGACGAGTCCCATCATTTCCTGGATGGAGGAATGAAAGAAAACTCGGGCGCTGAAACTGCGGAGGAAATTTACCGCGTATTTCAGAAACTGGCAGACACGGTTCATCAAAAAATTAAATTGCCTAACGAAGGTGAAGACTTATTAACTGATTCCGTAAGGTACCTTTATAGTAAAATCAGAATTTATTTTTTGTCGTTGAACAACAGCGTGCCTGAGACAGACGATCCGGGTCCGACGCGAAATCTTGTAGAGCTTACAGCACCGTTCCAGGCGTTATACAACAATTGGGTGGGAAATACCTCTAAGGCCGATTCTGTACTTCGTCTCAGGCATCAGCATAGATATTTTGAGCTGCGACCTACAGCTACCTGCGTAGATGGTTTCAGGCCCGTATTGCCATTGGGCTGGCAGATCTCTGATCGAGCGCTCACTGGAATGATCAACAGTCTCAAAGTTGAATGCAGCAACAATATCATGAATCTAAATTGTATAAAGCAGATCATAGAGGAAAGTGATTCTGAAATGGATTGTGAGAATTCGCCCTCGCCTTGCCAGGATGCAGATATCTCTACCATTGTGCAATAACTCCTACCATCCTTTCGGATCAATTATAGTCGTGGCTCCGTTCGAAAGTTTGAAGTTATCATTGCCTTTCAGGTACCGATCAAAAAATTGTAGCAGGAGATTGTTCATAACCATAAAATTTTTAGCCTGATTAGCCGCCGTCGCTTCGGGCCTGTTTTGCAGGAACAAAGCAGAAGCTATTCCTTCTGTCGCGAAATCCCAATGGTGCTGTTCACGATCGTCGAACAGAACGAGATACTTTTCATTGGTATTCAGCCGATGGAAATTCATTGACGCCTTGTTCGCTTCAAATCTTTGCTTGTTGTAAAAGAATAGTAATGGGGTATTAAACTTTTGGGGATTGAAGTAAGGGTGGGCCGAAACAATATCGAACAGATCACCATCTAAAAATATTCCGGATTCCAATAGTGCAACTGCATCGTAATTACCTTGATGCATGGGTATAAAAAACTGAGAAAAACCTCCTCCGCTAAAGCCCATTAACCCAGCTTTGTCCGTTACAATTTTGATGGACGATAAGTATTTTCGCACAACGTCATAATATTCTATTTCTCTGGATACTTGTCGATGGTACATTGGCCGATTGTCGGGAGGAAAGTCTTCGACGCCGTTAATCATGCAGATCACATATCCATGACTTGCAAGAAATTCATTAGTATACGTCGTTGAGAAGGCTCGCAGCCGGCCGACTATGAGTGGAAACGCCTTTGAGTAAGGGGCGTTGTAAAAAGCAGGTGTTGATTTTCTGGTAAGATCTTGCCACTGCAACGAGTCTGGCCGGCCAAAATTGCTGTCAATAAATTTTTTAAACTGAGTATTCGCGCTTTCAGCAAAGGCATTGTATTGTTCAGCAGGCAGAAATTTTTTATGAATATGGAGATAGTCAAGAAGTCGCATGCGTGCGCCGGACTTTTCTTCGATCGGGTACCACAGATTTAGAATGATCTGAATAGTGTCTGAACTATGGTCGGAATTGAAGTAGGGTATTGCCACCACCTTGAACCCGATGTTGAAGGGCCCTTGTTGTAACGGTTCACTTCGCTGTGCCACTGCACAAGTTAGGATTGAGGAAAAAAGAAAAAATAGCGCGACTCGGTTAACAACCATTGAGAAATATTTTTCGGAATATCGCTGTTCAACCGCCGCCGCGCGTGCCTAACCTTGCGTTATTTTATCGACAATGTGATTACGCCAGCAACCGTTCGCCAGTAAATGCATATTGGTCCCAAAGCGGCATTGGATGAAACGATGCCCCCTGAACATCGCGGAATAATCGTTCCAGTGTATTCTTCCTATAAAAGCTTTGCCCTCCGATAGCGTCCATAGCCTGTTGCACAGTCTCTATACATGCAGATGCAACATTGGATTTAAAGGATACCATGTCCGTAGTGATTTTTGCTGAAGGCTTAAAATCAATGTTATTAGTGAGGGCAACCATTGCTCCCCATTGTGTCCGCGCGCTCATCAATGTATTGTACATTTTGCCAATGATGTAGGGGAGATGATTTTGATTTCGAGGATACTTTTTGCCAATCTCAATGGCAACTGTCAGAGCTTTTTCTGCAATGCCGAGGTATACAGACATAATTAACGGCATGGCTACGGTAATGGCAACATCCCATACAGCATGAAATCCGTTGCGAGGTCTGCTGAGAACAATAGATGCATCGGGGACAAAGACCCTGTTGAGTACGATGGTTTGCGATCCAGTTGCGCGCATGCCCATAACATCCCAATCATCCAGTAGTGAAACACCTTCTGCTTTCATCGAGACAGCGAAATGAAGTACTTGCCAACCTTCCTGAGGATTAAAATAGGGAGCACTCGTTACAACGATGTCACCGGTTACGGACTGGCTCGCAAAGGCTTTTTTGCCTGAGACAAGGAATCCACCATCGGTCCTTGTCATTTCCCCATTAGATGCCAGCCAATCACCGGCACCCGTGCTAACCAGCACCAATTGGTCTTTCACAATTTTCTCGAGCATGGGTAACCCTTCATTTTTGTTTCTCAATCTCCATATTGTCGCTGCGACCAAATGCTGGTGCATGGATAATGCCAGTGCAGTGGATCCGCAATAGTTTCCAAGAATTCGCAGGATATCGCACATTTCGGCATGGGTAGCGCCGCCACCTCCCAGTTCCTCCGGGATGGCCGCCGAAAAATATCTGAGTGCCTTTAGATCGCTGTAGTTTTCAAAGACGAACCTGCCTTCATTGTCATAATGACTTGCCCGGGCTTCAAAATTTTTGCCTATGCTGTGGGTTAACTGCATCCAATCTGTGGTGTTAGCTATCAAAGTTTCCATGTCCTTATTGTTTGTTACAGGAGCAAAGATTGCAGGTCTTTATTTAGGGAGATGTTCTATAAAGTCTAAATTATATGTTGCAAAGCTCAAAGTGGAAAGCAAAAAGTAGAAGGCTAGCACACCGTTCCAAAATAAGCCACTCGGTTGTCATTTTTGGTCCTGCGCATTTGCCTGGTCATTTCCACAAGATGCGGAATTTTAAAGGTAACCTTACTTTGCAAGGCTGCCTAGTGTGCAAAACTTGGCATTTGTAAAGGGAGAAAAATTGTTCGTTGAGGGTCGTGTGCTTTCTTCAGCGGTTTAAAAAGCGCCGGCAAGGTCTTCTGCGTTTAGCTTATTGCGTTGTGTCATCCTAAATTGCTTAGGTGTCACGTGGTATTTTTCTTTGAAGGTTTTGGTAAAATGAGATGAGTTTTTAAAGCCGCTCTCGTACCCAATCTCATTGATATTAAGGTGAGAACTGAGCAGCAATTCGGTTGCATACTCCAGCCTTTTATCGTTTAACCATTTTCCAGGTGTCTGGTGGTATACATTTTTGAATTCTCTTTTAAAGGTCGACAGGCTCCTTCCACAAAGCCGTGCAAAATCGTCCAACTCCAGGTCATACTGGAAATTTTTTGACATGACCTCATCGATCGTTGCTTGTACAGGATGGCATAAGGAAGAGAAAAACTGCACAAGTTTTCGATGTCGGGAGTTTATAACCAGGTTGAACAGAAGCTCTTTAAATTTTATTTCTACGAGATTGCGTGGAATTTCCGGCCGCAATTTCATGTAAGAGAAAATGCTTTGAAACAATGATTGCAACGATTCGTCTACCTCTATTGGAAATGCTGGATCCGGCGCACAGTCAGGCGAAATAGTCATGACCCTGTTGTCCCGCATAAAATTTCGAATGAAATCATCCTCAATAAAAAAGACGAGAACACAATGATCTTCGTCCAGGAACTGCCGGATGGTATACACACCCTTTCTCAGAAATATTGCATCGCCTTCTTTTATATGATACGTTCTGTCGCCGGAAATCCAATCCTTCTTACCAGCGACAACGTAGGTCATCATGTTGGTTTCAATATAAACCTGGAGCTTGTCGACATCAATTGGGCATTTGTACTCCAGGATCATGAAATCACCTGCGGCAAGCTTGGTATAAGAAGGGTCTTCTTTGAATTTATTGTAGATGTTTAAGATCATGTGATAAACTACCTTGTACTGTTGGTTGGCCGGATGGGAAATTAACGTACGCGAGTCCATGTGGTTTCACACCCGTTTCCGCGAAATGACTTTCCGGATATCTAATATAGCAATGCAGGCACTGAAGTGCAATAACTTTGCTAACCAGTTAGGTTGCCCGATCATAAACAACAGGGTAACGTATCTGGCGCAGCTTTTCTTCGGAAAGGTAATGCGGATAGAAAGTACTATTATTGCCGTCTAATAGCTTAAATCTTTAATTACTTAACGCACAGTGATGGCAAAATTTTCTGAAAAACAGGTTGAAGAAATTAACGAGATCATAGCAGCAATCGCGAAAGAGATAAAGGCAAGTCACGAAATTGGAGCCAGGGATCGAAAGATTCTGAATGGCTTGCTCGCGAACAACAAGATTGAAAAGTCACCAAAGTTTTTTCCCTGCAAGAGGGAATATTCCGAATCGATCGTTTCTTATTTCGTAAAGGAAAAAAATCACAAGCGTAATAAGTTCAGTATGAACACGCAGTCCTTCGTCTATATTCTATAGAAAAGTCTGAACTAACGACAATAAAAAAGGTACATACACCAAGTAGCTGGTATATGTACCTGATGACGGAAGGGTTCGCTATTTAATGTCAGCTAGCGCAGCCGTTGCAGTGGCCGGGCTAATCTTGGTTGATAATAAATTGATCTTGTTAATGGGAAAACCCCCCTTCATGGCGTGGGTCCTTAAGATCTCCTCACTTTGAGCACGATAGATACAGAAGATCTTATTGTCGGTGACATAACTTTCGATCCATTCAATGCCTGTGCCCAATTCTTTTAGAACGGCGCAGGACTTTTGTGAGATACCCTGAAGGTCCTCTGCAGTAAGTTGGCCGGCGTTTGGTATTTCACGCTCGATAACGTAGGTGTTCATATTGGTTTTCATGCTCTCAGCTTGTTTGTTTTGTGTGGATGCGGTTTGTACAAAGGCGATGGTAGTCCCGATTGTCAGGATCAGACCAATCATTATTGTTGTTGTTTTCATAGGGAGAAGTTGTTTTGTTACATGACAAAATTGGCAAAACCAGCTATCATCGGATAAAACAAATCATTCAAAGAATGAAAAAAATTACTCGGTTAAATCCGGGTCTTCAGGTAGGTGAGGGGCTGTAATCCAAATCGCTTTTGAAAGCACTTGGTAAAATAGGAAGGACTGCTGAATCCTGTATCAAAAGTTGTTTCAGAGATATTACGGTCTTGATTGCGCAAGAGTTTGAGCGATTGCAGCAATCTGTATTCACGTAACAATGTGTTAGGCGACATGCCCGCCACTGCAATGCACTTTCTGTATAATTGTGGTTTGCTGATAGACATGCTCTCGCAGAAATTGGCGATATCAAAATCTGGATCTTCCCAATGTTTGGCAAGAGTCTCGAGCAGGACATCAACGAAATGTTCTTCAGAGGCAGACAGCCAGCGCACATCATTCCCACTTACCACAACGTTCCAGTCATTGTCTTTATACATGCTGCGTACAACTGAAGACAGCGTAATCTGATTTGTTTTGCCAATGCCACACAAGAATTGAGCTAATCTGATGGTGTTTCCGAAAATCGTCTCGCTCTTATTTACAGGATCACCTGCATGCAAACCCATCCTAAGTCCTATCTGATTGGCAATGTTCGCCAATTTTTTTTGGATGGCCACAGCACATTCAATTGCCTGTGATGCGGAGACAAAGGAGATAGCATAACCTTCTTCCTGGAGATTTACTTCTCGTCCATTATGGTGCCGGGCCTGGTCGCGCACGATGGTTGCGTACAAGAGTTGCAGTTCCTGCGTTCTCTCTTTCCCAAGTTCGTGTTGTAAGAGACGAGAATCTTTAGTTTGAGTTAAAAGAATTACACGAAATGCAGGTTCGCTAAAAACTTTTGTTTGTGTATCTGCATGGGCGATTGCGTTCTCAGGGTCTTTAATCCTTCCCAAAAATCCCTGAACCAGATCGGTGTCTACCAGGATGACCTCATGAGGAATCATTCCGTGGGATTTTTCATGGAGTAATACAACGGATTCTTTGTCGGGGGCTTCAATAAGGCAAAACACTGTGCCCTTGTCCTCATCGACCCAATAGGTCATTGCCTTACATCGATAGTCATGTTGTATGGCTACATCCAGCACGTGAGCATCAGCGACATCTTTCGCGGTAACACCAGGGGTGATATGGAGGTCCATGAAAATCGGCATGGCTGCAAAAGGATACAATTAAATGTATCGCTTTCTTTTCAAATAGAAAATTTGATTCAATTAATTGTAGGATTGGTTCAGAATACTGAATATCGAACAAGGAATATCGAATACCGAGAGAATATCGAATATCGAACAAGGAATATCGAATATCGAATAAGCTCGAGCCAAGAGCTTCGCCAGGGGATCGAGCGAACTATTAATGGATAACGGATAACTATTAACTAATAACGGAACGGGAACACCGAATACCGATAGCTATCGGTACGAATAAGGAACACCGAATATCGAACGCGCTCGAGCCAAGAGCTTCGCCAGGAGATCGAGCGAACTATTAACGGATAACTAATAACTAATAACGATCCTTAAGGGAGATAATCATAACTCCGTTCTTGCCTTTGTCGCCGTAAGCCAATAGTAGTTCGGCATCGATTAAAACTTCGACGGAGGCAATTTGGGTAATGTTAATTTTTTCAAGGTCTTCTTTCGAAGCTTCTCTGAAAATACCACCCTCTGAAATTACATAAAGTGGTTCGGGAGGAGGTTGTGAATGATCAACTACAGATGTTTCAACCGGGACAACATCGACTTGAGAATTTGTTTCCTGGCCGTAGGCAACCGCGCACGAACCAAGGAGGAAAGCAGCAACTATTAGACTTTTCATCACGCCAGGGGTTAGGTGTGAAGAGCTAATGTAAAATAAAAATTGAAGTCGTTAATTGCTGCTCACCAAAAATTTTTTTTCAGTTCATAAAAACGTTGCTGTCAAAAATCCAAAAAACCTGTTAATCGATATTGAAAATGCAGAATAGACAGTAGGCCAGGGGTTGAAAAAATATTTTTGTTCTCGTGCTATCAGACCATGGTATGGCAATTAAATGGAGACAATAAAACAAAATTTTTTGTCCAGCTTTGGGAAACCAACTGGTTTTGGACCAAAAATTGGAATTTCACCCCCTTCTCAACTAAGCTAAGACGAATGCTATTTTTCGATGGGCCCCAAAGGATTGCTGGCTACAGGCAAATTTAATTTCTTACCCTTAATTTCATCAGTTTCATCCGCTGTATCACCTTCGTTAACGTGATCAATCGTAACACGTGCAACTGCCTTATCGAAATTAAATTTAAAAATGCGCGAAGTGCATTTATCTTTTCGGATATACTTTTCTTTTTCATCTGAAAGGTCGAACGCCTTTTGTGCCACCCGTTTGTTATCCGCTGAATAAAAATTTATATAGGCGACAACCTTTTCATATGTCTTATCGGGCAATATCTGGATGACGATTTTTTTATTGTTTCCAGGAAGTAGCTGTACATATACACCATGTTTTTCAGGTGTGAAGGACAAGCAAATCATGCCTATCAAAAGTATCAGGACGGATGTGGTTTTCGTTGCCATAGTATCAGTGTTTGCAAAAGTTCAACATCGAGGTTAAGGTAATTTTCAAAGACAGAGACGCGCAATGGCTGTTAGAAAGTCTCTTGCGCTCAACGATAATACATTACAAACATCATTTCTCAACAACATAACCGATCAATAGCCTTAAGAACTGATTGTTAGTCTGGTGTTTCGTTTAATGATCAGCCCATTAAGCGTATGGCCATGATCGTACAGGAGCCCGCTTCTGGATTTATTTCAATACATTAGAATACCTGCAATACCTGTTATGAACCCACTCGTCCTCCTTTTCGTCGGCCTTGCAATCGTCTTGGGAGGAATATTATGGTTGAAACTTCATCCGGTTATTGCTCTGTTGTTGGGCGCGATTGTCGTTGGAGTTTTAACGCCGACTGATTTATTGGAGCGATATGCAATCAGTGCAGGTCTGTCTGAACAAGAGGTAGCGGTATTTGTTAAGCGATCTCTTGGTGAACGGGTAGCTATCGGTTTTGGAAAGACTTGTGAGAAGATTGGGTTGCTGATAATGCTCGCATCAGTAATTGGAAAGGGTCTTCTTGAAAGTGGTGCGGCAGAACGTATCGTTCGATCGATGCTGTCGGTGTTCGGTCGAAAGAAAGCGCCGTGGGCCTTCATGCTAAGCAGTTTCGCCTTAGGCATTCCCATCTTTTTCGACACAGTGTTTTACCTTATGATTCCGTTAGCCCGCGCCATGGGAGTAAGACTACAAAAGTCGTATGCGCTGTTTGTGATGGCCATCATTGCCGGTGGTACAATTGCTCATTCGCTGGTGCCACCTACACCGGGGCCGTTGTTTGCTGCTGGCGCGTTCGGAGTAAGTATTGGATTGATGATTATTGTCGGATTAATAATCGGCATAATCTGTTCAACGTCTGGGCTAGCGTACGCGTACTGGCTTAACAAAAGACAGGATATTGCTGTCAGAACAACAGCCGATACAACGGTTGAGTCTTTGCAGGGCTGGCTGGACAAGGATACAAGTCAGCTTCCCTCTTTCTTTATGTCCAACCTGCCAATCGTACTACCGGTTGTGCTCATTGGGGGTAAAACGATTGTGGATACCATGCCCCTCTCTCTATCTGAGAACGTTAAATCATTTCTTGCATTTGTGGGTGATCCCAACATAGCGTTGTTTTTGGCCATGGTTATCGTTCTTTATCTGTTAGCAAAACAATATCGGTTCAAATTAAAAGATCTTAAGAAACCTGTTGAGGAATCTATCCTAAGCGCTGGCAGCATCATTCTGATAACAGCTACGGGCGGCGCCTTTGGTCACATCCTTCAACAGACTTCAATCGGAATGTGGATTGCTGAACATTCACCAGGGTACCAATATGGAATTTTGCCTTTGGCATTTTTTGTTACCGCCATCATCCGAACAGCGCAAGGATCGGCAACCGTCGCGATGATAACTGCAGTAGGAATGCTGACAGTATTCAACACAGAAGGTGCCCTTGACTTTCACCCTGTCTATCTTGCGATCGTAATTGGCTGCGGCTCCAAGCTATTCCCGTGGATGAATGACAGTGGTTTTTGGATAATCTGTAAGATGAGTGGTTTCACCGAAAGAGAAACCTTTCGAAATTTCTCTTACCTCCTTACAATAATGGGCTTTGCTGGATTGATAGCGACGATGGTGATGGCGAACTTGTTTCCAATGACGTGAAGCTGTCAGCTGACAGCTTTCAGCAAACAGCTTGCGTGAAGTATTTCACGGCTGTTTCCTTATTCCCTATTCCTTATTCCTTTTTTATTTTTCTGACCCCCTAGCGTTTCGCGTTTCGCTTTCTACTCTCTGCTCCTCTCAAATCTTCACAAATATTTTTCTCCTATACAAAAAATACAAGAACAGCCATACAATGATCAAAGCTCCGATACTTTCGAAAACGGAATGCCATTGTTCCGGCGTGTCGCGATAGAGTCCCTCAAAAAGTAATTTTGAAGTGTAATTAAAATTGATAAATCTGTACGTCATATAGATGGTAAGACTGTTCATACCTATGACGATAAAGAAAAATGTCCATTTGCGATATTTCAAAACATCAATGATCCAATAAAACAAAGCAAAAGAAAGAAGTGCCATTCCACCTGTCAACATGATGAAGGAACTGCTCCATAAATGCTTGTTAATTGGAAAATGCAGTCCCCAAAGGAGGCCAATTGGAATGCAGATTAATCCAGCAATTGTCAGATTTCTAAGCTTCACGTTATCGGAAAAGGTCTGGCTTCTTACATTATCGCCTGCAAGGGTTCCGAGTATAGTAAGACAAAGCGCTGGAATCTGTGTCAACAGTCCATTCTCATCATATATTTTTTGCAGTAGCCGACCCGGTAGAATATTCCGGTCGATCCACCCATGCAGGTTCCCTTCTATCGTAAGGTCACCAGCGCCGTAGCCTGGCACGGGTATGAGAAACATTGCTGCATAATAAGAAAGCAACAGACCAAGGAACCAGAGTATGCGGGCGCGGACGTTAAAATTCAAATAGAGATACGTCACTACAAATCCGGCAATGCCTATGCGTTGAAGGACACCGACGAAACGGATTTCAGACCAATCGAAAAAAGGAACCGGTGCATTTTTGTCGAGAATCCCCAGAATGATCAAAATCAGCATCCGCTTAAAGGCCTTCCAGTATATCTGGGATTTTGTTAAGCCCTGATCTAAACCTTTTGAAATTGAAAAAGGGATTGATAAGCCAGCAATAAAAAGGAACAAAGGAAAAATGAAGTCATAAAAAGTAAATCCATTCCATGGCGGGTGCTCAAACTGAAGCGCAAGGGCGTCAACCCAGCCCCATCCTGTCTTACCATGCAGTAAGGATATGAATGAGCCCGCGCCCGATATCATCAGCATATCAAAACCACGCAGTGTGTCGATGGAAAGTAACCGTTTCGTGGAGGAAGGAACTTGATCAGACTTCATCTGTAGAGAGATTCAATATATTATTTTCTAAGTTAAGGGATGAATATCAATTTATCCGGTTTAACGACCCATAATTCAATATTTTTGGATGAGTGGGTTTCTGTTCCTAATTTATCGGAAGTAAATTCTAACCGATAGTCATATCAATTCCCTGAGATGAAAATCAAAGACTTGCGAATACATTCAATTGCTATTGCGGATCCGCCTTTGCGCAGTTCTTATGGCTTGCATGCGCCTTATGCTCTTCGAACAATCGTCGAACTTGAAACTGAAGATGGTATCATTGGCATAAATGAAACTTATGGAGGAGAATCTCCGGCAGCAGCACTGCGATCCATAAGGGCAAAGGTGATTGGTGAAGATGCATTCCGCATCACAGGTATCATTAATCCGGCGATGGACAAGTTTAAGAGCAATGGACTTGATCGGTCGCAAACATTTCTTGTGCCTGGAGAAAATCCGCTTGATGAATCGACGCGTACTTATGCAGCTATTGAAGTAGCATGTCTTGACCTCATCGGCAAAAGTATAGGCGTACCAGTATGTGACTTGATCGGCGGACGGGTCAGAGATAAAGTTCCGTTCTCGGCATATCCATTTTATAAGCACGCGGGAGGAGGTGGCTTTGGCGAAGACGTTAGAGACGACGAATATGGAGAAGCGTTGTCTCCAGAAGCGTTGGTTAGGCAAGTGAAGCAAATGATCGATCGGTATGGATTTGGGTCCGTAAAGTTCAAAGCCGGGGTGCTTGACCCGGAGGATGAAATCGAAACGGTGAAATTAATGTATAGGGAATTTGGGAGCGGAGTACCGTTGCGCATCGATCCCAACTCTGCGTGGACTGTTGAGACTTCAGTTAAAGTAGGAAAAGCGCTAGCGCGTGAGTTATCAGGTGGCGGTTATCTTGAAGACCCCACCGCAGGTATTAACGGTATGGCTAGTGTTCGGAGGCAGTTGTTGGAAGCAGGTGTTGATGTGCCGTTAGCAAGTAATGTCGCCGTTACATCTTTCAAGGACTTACCCGAAACAATAGCAAAGGACGCCGTTCAAATTATATTGTGTGACCATCATTATTGGGGAGGAATGAGACAAGTGCAGCATCTTGCCAAACTCGCCGAAACATTCAACATCGGCTTATCCATGCACTCAAATAGTCACCTGGGTATTTCACTAATGGCGATGGCACATGTTGCTGCAGCTACTCCACATCTAACCTATGCGTGCGATACGCACTACCCATGGCAGTCTGAAGCTGATGAGGTAACGGTTGGAGGTAGAATCCCCATCATTGATGGTTGTGTTACCATTCCTGAAAAGCCGGGTCTGGGCGTTGATCTTGATTACGATCAGCTTGCGCGGGGAAAGGAACGTTACACGCGTGTTCCCTACAAAAGGAGAGACGATGAAGCAGAGATGCGCAGGCAAGTCGATCCGAACTGGAAGAGAGTGCTTCCGAGGTGGTAATGAATAGTATGAAAATAAAAAGTGTTCAGGCGTTTCTCATGTCATATCCGATGCCTGAGAAGATTAGTCTTCCTTTTTGGGGTGGCGTTCGCACCATCATCAAGAGAGATGCAATGTTAATCAGGGTTGCTGCCGACAACGGCCTGGTTGGATATGCACCTGGGCCTGCGTTTCCGCGCGCGCAGGAAAAGATCAATTCATCCATACGAGAATTTCTTATAGGAAAAGACCCACTGAAGTGGAGAGACTTCGCTTTTTCGGGATCACTCGAAACACTAAAAATCTATCATGCCGCCGAAGTCGCGTTGCTGGACCTTGTTGGCAAATATGAGAAGTGCAGCATTTCAGAATTAATGGGAGGTCGGGTAAGAAATGAAATTAAACTGTATGGTAGCGCTGGCATGTATATGCCTCCGGAAAAATATGCAGAAGAAGCCGCTGCAATTCAGGGCATGGGATTCTCCGCTTACAAGATGCGACCGGGACTTGGTAGCGAAGCAGATCTAAAAACGGTTGAGCTTATGAGAAGGGCCACCGGCTCAGAATTCAAGTTGATGGTCGATGCACATACATGGTGGCGCATGGGCGATAAAAATTATTCTGAAAAAGAAATTGTGGATCTTGCCAATGCATTTCAAGCATACAATCCCTATTGGCTTGAGGAACCATTGCCTCCACATGACCATCGCGCGTATAAGAATTTGAAAGATAGCGGAGCTGTTCCGGTTGCAACTGGCGAGCACGAACAGGATCTTGACGGATTCAAAGATCTCGCACAAATGGACGCTGCCAATTTTTTACAAATGGACGTATGTTGCCAGGGTGGATTTGATATGGGCTTAAAAGTAATTGATCTGGCGTCAAAGCACGGGATAAAGTTTGCTTTTCATTGCTGGGGCACAACCTTAGAAGTTTTGGCAGCTGCACAGCTTGGTATTTGCCGTAGTGAGTCCGTTGTAGAATGGTTAGAGTATCCATGTTATAGCTCCTCGGACAAACCCGGTATGTATCCCTTTCCTTTGTCAGATGAAATTCTAACTGAGCCCCTTCCAATTTCGAAAGGAATTTTAACCGTTCCGGAGAGTCCCGGTTTGGGCATAGCAATCGACGAGAGTGTGGTTGAAAAGTATCCCTTTATTCCTGGCCCATGGTCATTCTTTCACCAGGATTCACCGAAGAGGACAATTGCAGTCACAGGTGATCACAGCCTGACTTGGGTCGACAATTCAACTACGCAAAAACAGTGACTTCGCATGCACTGGGTTAAATTTGGATTTGTATTGTCTCGATACACGCATCATATTCCTTATATTGATCTCAATGAAAAACCTCAAAGAAAAATTAGTTTCGGGTGAAGTAGTTCATGGCTGTTGGATTAACCTGGCGTCTACGATTTCAGCGGAGATCGTTGGACAGGCCGGCTTCGATTGGCTGCTGCTGGACCTTGAGCATGGCGCGGGAGATGTTGCCATAATGTATCAACAACTGCAGGCATTGTCCGCATCCACGTCGTCACCCATTGTTAGGATCGATCAGCTCAGCCGGCCAAAAGCGCAACGGATTCTGGATGCTGGCGCAAGCGGAATAATGTTTCCACAGATTCAATCAGTCGAACAGGCGCGCGAAGCCATCGACATGATGTATTATCCACCGCGTGGTACACGTGGTATGGCGAAGATGACACGTGCGACTGGATTTGGAAAATTTGCAAACCAGTATATCAGTAACCTCCCTCAAACTCTTTTGGGAGTTATTCAAATTGAAACATTAAAAGCCGTAGAGAACATTGATGCCATTGCCGCCACGGATGGTATAGACGTTCTTTTTGTCGGCCCTACTGATTTGTCGCTATCACTAGGAATCCTCGGACAAATCAATCACCCGCAATACCAAAAGGTGATCCGGGATATCGCAGCAGCCGCAAAAAAATATGGTAAGGCCGTCGGCGTGCTGCTTCAGGATGTTAATGAATATGAAATGTACTATCAGTTGGGCTACCGGTTTCTTGCATGCGGCGCTGATAGCATGTTTGTGAGGAAAGGAGCGGAAGAGATGGTTAAGAGGATGGGGGAGCTTAAGAATATCGAATATTTAACAAAGAACACTGAATAACGAAGTGGCGCTCGAGCCAAAAGCGTACTAATTATCCTCGAGCGAAATTTCCAATTTCCAATTTCAATTTTCCCCTACATCCCTACGCACAATCTCCATATGCTCCGCACACAGTCGATCATATAGTCCCTCTTCCTTCTTATATCCGGTAATATTTATGAGGTTTTTGCTGGCTGTCTTATTGGTAACGGGTGGAGTAATACAGCTAACATTCATCCCTGCCCGCTGCATCGAATAGGTCTTGTTAGTAAAAGAATTTTCGTTTGATGCCTGGCCACAAACCTCAAATGTTCTTTTGGAATCGTCTTTAATAATCAACCAATATTTTGAGTACATGGGGTTAAGCAGGATAAAGTTTCCTAAAGCAAAAGTAACTATCGTACGCTAATAAATTTTTTTCGGAGGAAAGAATTTGGAGTGTAACCTATTTGTATGCGCTGCCGTTATTGGGGTTACTAAAAATAATCCATACAAACTTTATGATCCTTACGAACAGAATTCAACACAAGGTGTTGGATGCCGCTACACGTGTGACTTTTTCAGTAGCAATTTTATTTTCAGCTGCCTTTTTTACTGCTTGCGATGACGATGATGACAATGGTATCGGAACCGTAGCAGGCTCCTGGAGAGGAGACAAAACTGAGTTAAATATTAAAGTCGAAGGAGTTCCTACACCAATAAATGAGGTGGACGATTCTTTTGAAGGCGAAGTAGAGTTCCTGGCAGGTGGTACTGCTGTTTATACTGAAGACGGCGACGAAATTGAAGGAACCTGGGTACAAAATGGTAACAAACTTATCCTTACTATTCCTACTGACGATGAGTTTGACATGTCAGGTACTTACACCATCCAGGATCTCAGTGGTTCACGCCTGAAGCTTTTCATCGAGAAAGAAGGCTCATTCGAAGATCCTGACACAGGGATGGTTTTTGAAGCGACTGTAAAAGCAACCCTGTACTTCAATAAGAAATAACCACATACATTAACGTTAAAATGCCGCAGAAACCCTGCGGCATTTTGTTTTAAATAAAAATTTTTCGACTTAACAGATTATTTTGTCTTACGACCTTATACCCTATACCCTATACCTATTCCCTATTCCTTTCCAGAACGTAAATGACGAACTAATTCATCCAACCCGCTTAAAAGCTTTATTAAAGGCATCCACATTCGCATACCCAAGCAACGACGCCACTTCAGTTCGCTTTGATTTTCCAGTTTTCATAAGGTCGCTCGCAAGCTCCCTGCGCAAGTCATTGCAGATCTTCCGGTAGCTGGTATTTTCCATAGTAAGCTTTCGCTGTAAGGTTCGGCTTGTCATACAAAGTTGAGAAGCTACAATGTCTATGTGGGTGATTTGTCCCTTAAACTTTGACAGAACTATCTGTTTGATCCGCTCTGCGAGACTGTGTTTTGACTCGAGTTGCTTTTGTTTTTGCTGAAGCAGCGCATTGAAAATAGCGTAATGAGATTCGTCGTGGCTAACGAGTTGTGTGTTTAGATATTCCTTGGAGAAAATAAAGCAATTATGTTTTTGTTCGAATGAAATCGGTGATCTTAGAATGTTATTGTATTGTTCTTCAAACCGTGGCGAATATCGTACCTCTGTTCGGATCGGATAAATCTTTTTCCCTGTAGCATCATGAAAAGTTTTTGTCCACCCCGACATTAACATGTCCACAGCCTGCCTGGCACTCTCTAATGCTGTCTGCTCCCAAATGGGGTGGGGATCAAAGGTAAACTTCCCTTCTCCGCCGCTCGTTTCAAATGAAAACTTAAAGGCGCCAGTAAGCGTATCGTTGTATTTGCAGATCATTTCAACTGCTTCTTTGACGTTTCTGCACGTACCCGCCAATAATCCCAACATGCCAAAGGCGTTCAGATTGTTTGGCCTTTGGCCCATTTGAAGGCCCAGATCTGGTATGCCCGTCATTTCTAATGCGTATTTCCAAAAATCTTCGTCTGGTTGCCACTCCGCGTGGCCTTCGCCATTGTTTAGATATTCAGGGGTGATCTTCAAGCGTCTGCATAATTCCTGGAAGTCTGCTCCGAAATCCACCGCCAAATAGACATGGTTCCTGAGAATGGATATCTGACTATACATACTAATGAGTAAGCTTATTGTTGGCGTAATGCCATTAAGAATGGCGTAATCTAACGCTTTTTACGAACGTCTCGCTTTTTTGTTCTGCGTATTCATACTCCATATGGAATGGACTATAGTCCAAAATACGCTAACACATGAAAACTGCATTAAAAGTATTTGGAATTATTATCTGCGCGATTTGTGTTTTTCTCCTCTATGTCCAATTGACCTATCGAAAAACATTCGAGCGCCAATTCACAGGCATTAAGGCTAGTACTGACTCCTCCGTCATTGCAAGGGGAAAATATCTTGCGTTGGGGCCGGCACATTGTTATACATGCCACATGCCGGATTCGGTTAAGAAGCAAGGAAATTTTGAAAGGATGATAGGAGGAAATCCTCTTGTTACTCCTTTCGCTACATTCTTCACGCCAAATATCACTTCCGACAAGGATACGGGCATAGGCCGGTTCTCCGACGAAGAATTAGCTGGCGCCATTCGATACAACCTCAGTCACAACAATAGGGCAATCGTTGGATTTATGTCTTACAATAATATGTCGGATGACGACATCTCTGCCATAATATCTTACCTACGCACAACCCCACCGGTATACAATGTTGTACCTGACCATCAATACAACATTATTGGAAAGGTACTAATGCGATTCTTGATAGAGCCAGTGACGCCAGTTGTCTCTTCGGTGAAACCCGACACGACAGCTGAATACGGAAAATATCTTGCATACAATGTTATGAATTGTAATGGGTGTCATACCAATCGCAATTCTACGGGCGAATTTGTTGGGGAGCCTTTTGCCGGCGGGCATTCCTGGGATTTGGAGGATGCAATTTACACAGCAGCCAATCTCACGCAGGATGACTCTACGGGAAGGATTTCAAAATGGACGCGGGATATTTTTATCCAACGCTTTCGCGCCGGTCGCGTATTGGAGCATAGCCCCATGCCATGGGAGGCATATCAATCCACTTCGGATTCTGATCTGATAGCATTATATAAGTTTTTTGAAACGTTGCCAGCTGTACGCAATGAAGTGGTGACGTATTCGCCAAAGGCAACGGGTGCTGAGAATATTGGCAAACGTTAGAAAGCTATCAGCTGACAGCTATCAGCTGACAGCTTGAGGGTGCGGTTCAACGTGTGGTGCCACTAGCCAACGTTGTGTCGCACCCCTTACTCCTTATTCCCTATTCCCTATTCCTTCCGAATAAAATGAACATCCCGTGAAAGCTTAACCAGACAGAATCGTGAACTTACAGCCCGCCGCCCATATAACCTCCCCCATTTCTCTTTGACAGCTCCCATCTAAGTGGTTAACTTGTCTTTACAAAAAGAAAAAGTATGGGAAAGATATTGACTTTGGTGATGGTTGGTTTGATTCTATTCAGCGCCACTGAGTGCGTTGCTCAAGCCGAACGACCGGCAGACTATCTAACGGCAGATTTTCATGTTGCCAAGAGAGAAGAGCTAAGGCGTTTGATGCCACCGAATTCTGTAGCTGTGTTTTTTGCCAATGCAGAACGCAGCAGAGCCAATGATGGATTCTATAAATACCACCAGGATCCCAACTTTTACTATCTGACCGGACATCGCGAGCCTCATGCGGTGCTCTTTATTTTTAAGGAACAACAAACAATTGGCAATACACAAACCAATGAGGTGATATTTGTCAGGCAGCACAACGCGCTCAAGGAATTATATGATGGTGCGCGACTGGGAAAAAATGGTGCACGTGAGGAGTTGAAGTTTAAGGTTGCATTTGAAGGGCCGGAGTTTCAAAATTTCAATCTCGACTTTTCAAAATTTGATAAGGTCTTGTTCTATGATTTTTTTAACGATGTAAGAAACACGACTGAGGAAGCAGACCTCTTTGATTTGATAGAGCAGTTTAAACAAAAGGTAGGTTATGATCAGGACAATCTTAAAGTTGCTATCGAGCCGCGGAAAAACAATATCGATCTGGTTGCATTAGACGGGATAATGAAAAAGTTGCGCGGTATAAAATCTCCGGAGGAAATATCTCTGCTTCGAAAAGCAATAGACATTTCAACAGTTGGACAACTTGAAGTTATGCGCGCTATCAAACCTGGTATGTCCGAAATGCAAATACATGGCTTGCACGAATTCATCCACAAGAGTTACACCGCAGAGGATCAGGGATACCAAAGCATTGTCGGGGCAGGGCATAATGGCTGCGTCTTACATTACCGTGAAAGCGCAAAACCGTCTGTTCAGGACGGAGAATTGATTCTAATGGATGTAGGTGCGGAGTATCGCGGCTACACAGCCGACATCACGCGTACAATACCGGTGAATGGAAAGTTTTCGAAAGAACAGAAACTGATTTATGATCTTGTGTATAAGGCGCAGACAGCAGCGTGGGACATATGCAAGGAGGGGGTAAGTTTTGGGGATTTGACAAAAATGACTCAGAAGGTTATTAACGAAGGGTTGGTCGAACTCGGTCTTTATAAAAGTCTCCGCGAGGAGGATATTGTTGATCCAGCTACAGGCAGAAATCGGTATTATCCTCATGGATGTTGTCATCATATCGGTCTCGACGTGCATGACAAAGGCGATAACGTTTTGAAGGAAGGTATGGTAATCACTATTGAACCTGGAATATACATTCGCGATGGTAGTCCCGCAGACAAAAAATGGTGGAACATACCTGTTAGGATAGAAGACGATTTCCTGGTTCAGAAAGAAGGTTGTGAGCTTCTTTCAACATTGGCACCGAGAAAAAGCGATGAAATCGAAAAAGTCATGAAAGAGTCCAGCGTACTGGATCAGCTGAAGCTTCCGGATTTAAACCGAAAGAAGTGACAAATTGGTTGAAGTAATGTGGTGATCCAGATTTAATACCACTGCAAAAATTTTCAACTTAAGTCTTTTGTTTTGCCTTTCGCGACGACGAATCTGCACGCTCCTTCTTTTTCTTGTCATCAGCGGTTTGTTTCATATGAATCAATACAACACCGCCTTTGGCTTTGTCGCCATACATACTTAGCAACACCGGATCCTTTATCATTTTTGTATACTCAATGTCCTTCTTTTTGATTTTCCTGAATTCCTCTCTGCTGATTTCAGAGGTTTGGTCACCTTGCGCAAGCAAGTAGAGGACTGTGGATCCTGTTGAAGTTTTCTTAGCCGGTGTGGCCGTTGATGCTACTTCGGCGTTGCTTTTTTGCTGCGCTGAGACCGTGGCAATGCAAAATGATAGTCCAACGATCAAAAAGTATTTCATATTTTTCAAGTTCATAGTTGTAGAACTATTGCTATTTGGATGCCAGATAATTGTACGGGGGCGAACAGTTTTTGTCTAGGTAAAACAAGTAAACCTCGTTCCATTCTAGTAAAGCTGTTTAATTATCAAATAATAAGGGAAATAAACGCCACAGTGAGTGCGATACTGTTCCGCAGCGCGCCAGCGCCAGTTTTACTTTAATATTTTCTTGTCGAACACAATTTTACCATCCAGAAAGGTCAAAATACTTTCCGTAGCCGGTAATTGTTCACGCGCGATTTCAAAAATGTTCTGAGAAAGAACTGCTAAATCTGCTAACTGGCCTACAGCGATCTTTCCCTTTTCCGCTTCATTGAATTCGGCGAAGGCGCTCCCGGCAGTATAGGCAATCAACGCCTCTTCGAGGGTCAGGGCTTCGGGAGGATTGTCGGGATGAATAGTTGCAAACATGAGGTTAAGGAATGGGTTGATTGGACCATCGCTACCTAAGGCGAAGTGAATATCATTATCGATCAAAGAGCGCATAGCCTGAAGGTAACGCGTTCTGCTTTTATCCAACCGTTGTCCCATGACGTCTGGAAGGGTAAGGTGCAGCGGATTCTGGACTACAATGATCCCCAGGTCTTTTAGTGATTGTATGTCTTGTTTGTCAACTACCGCCATCTCCCCGTGTTCCACGCGCACCCGTTTATTCCTCCAGAATTCATCCGGATGCATGTCACGCATCACTTTTATAATTGTTGCTACAGCACTGTCGCCGACTGCATGAATCATTATTTGTTGTTTATTCTCCAGGGCAAAAGTCATGAACGACTTTAGCTGCGCGGGTGTAAAGTTCAAACGACCAAATGTGTTCGAATCGGCATAAGGCTTGCGCATACAGGCCAGCCGTTCAATCGGAGTTCCATCCAGCACCATCTTAACTCCAGACCCATGTGTATGATTGCTGGTAAAGTTGAAGATGGGCTTCCATTCTGTTAACTGAAGGTCATGGGTATCGGCTGTAGGAAAAGCAATCAACCTTGTCCTGCACGGAAAAGAGTGGCCCCCATACAGCTCCATTGCTGCCTTAGGGTTCAAGGAGGTACACATGTTTTGAACGGACGTAATACCCAGGGTTGCAGTATATTCGTGAAATCGCTGCAACTCCTGAACCGATTCTTCAATAGGTAGTATTGAGGCAAGTATAGCGTTGAAATGAAAAGCAGCGTATTCTTCGAAGTATCCAGTAGACTGTCCGTTACTGTCTTTTTCCATCCTTCCGCCAGCGATATCTATCGCTTCACTAATTTTCAACAAATTCATCGCCGCTGAATTTATCACAATACCATGACCTGTCCATGCTGCGAGCATAACTGGATGATCGGGAGCCAATGCATCCAGGTTTGCTCTTCTGGCTTCCATGTCCTGGAACAGATCTGGATTAATGCTCGCGGTAATCAGCGTACCTGGTGAAATTTTTTCCACAACGCTGGTAATGCTATCCCGGACCATCGCCCAAGGAGTGGGTTGAGCAGGGTTTTCAGCGAGGTTAATATACCGTGAAGGATAATCCGGTCCGATGTGAGCGTGAGCATCATTTAATCCTGGGATAACAAGCCGTCCGCCAACATCAATTACGAATGTGTTTGGGCCTTTCTGTTTTGATACAATATCATTTTTACCTACAGCTACAATACGGTTCCCCTTGATCGCGACCGCTTCTTGCCAAAGGCGATCTTTATTTGATGTAAAAACTTTCCCGTTGTAAAGAATGAAATCAGGCTGACCGTACAGTGATGGGTAAGCCAGGCAAAGTAGAAGGGCGATAAATATTTTCATATGGAGTTTTGTGGCTTAACAAATTATCCAATAAAACTGGTTGCAGCAAATCGCATAATAAGGTTATCTCTCTTACTGTTTTGATCTTTAAAATAAAACTTGTATACTTGTACTATACATATATGACAATATTTAACTATTATAATGATCCAGTTCAAACTAGATCCTAAAACAGGGTCTCCGTTTTATAGGCAGATCATCGATCAGATAAAGTTTGGAATTGCGACCGGAAACCTTAAGACGGGCGAGCAATTGCCTACCGTGAGGTCGTTGGCGGTTGACCTAAGAGTGAACTTGAATACAGTTGCCAAGGCGTACAAGGAACTGGAAATCCAAAATGTTCTCGAGACTCACCAGGGGACGGGGACTTTCATAAGTGGTGATGTAAAAATTCAGTTGCCTGCAAAGGAACGACAAAACAAGCTAAAAGAAATATGCAATGAGTTTTCATCGATTGCATTTAGTTATGGGTTCTCGATAGATGATATTATCAACCAACTTAAAAAACAAAAATAATGGATACGAAAACAATCAGTAACAGGTTAGAAACGAATAGCCTGAGGTGGAATCCGATTTCGATTACAATATTCATTGTTATGATTGGAATAACCCTATGGTTGTTGTATCTCAAGGCCGTTACCGTTCCAATATTTATTGTTTTGGTGATAGTCGCCATCTTCGCGACGATGGCTATTCATATCGCTGATCAATGGGAAAAAGCTGTAGTTCTGAGGATGGGGAAGTTTGTCGGTTTGAAGGGACCAGGAATATTTTTGATTATACCGATACTTGATAAAATTGATAAGTTTATTGATCAGCGTGTTCGTGTTACTGAATTCAAAGCAGATCAAACACTAACTAAGGATACCGTGCCTGTCAATGTGGACGCCGTTGTGTATTGGACTGTTTGGGATGCTGAGAAGGCTGCGTTGGAAGTACAGGAATATCAAACCGCTATCTTTCAAATAGCCCAAACTGCATTGCGGGATATGATCGGGAAAAATGAGCTTGCTGATTTACTCCAGGAAAGGGAAAAGATTGCCGATGATTTGCAAAAGATATTGGATCAGAATACTAATCCATGGGGAATCACCTGTCAGACTGTTGGGATTAAGGACATCATTATTCCACAGACGTTGGCTGACGCGATGAGCAAAGAAGCGCAAGCGGAACGTGAACGAAGGGCACGTGTAATTTTGGGAACAGCGGAAACGGAAATCGCATTGAAATTTGCTAAGGCCAGCGAAGAGTATATCAACAACCCTGTAGCATTACACCTTCGAGGTATGAATATGTTATTCGAAGGATTGAAAGAAAAGGGATCGATGGTGATAGTACCCAGCTCCGCCTTGGATACAATGAATCTCGGTGCCATGGGTGGATTGGTATCCCTGGCCAAGAGTAAGGAAGCAGATATTCCAAATGCAAAACTTGAATAACAACGAAGACCGCGATGCTAGTTCTTGCCCAACATCTTTCTGAGAATCTGGCCAATGGTCAAACCAACCGGCCTTAGCAAAAAAGCTAGCAGCAGACAGATCACGATATATTTTGCAACTTCTTGCATTTGGTCATTCGTATCAACGCACAAATTACATTCCCCGCACCAACATTCTAAACTCTGCACTCTGCACTCATCACTCAGATAGTTCGAAATCTAAGTTTAAAGTCCGAATTACAGAACGTGAATACAGAGTGATGAGTTGAAGAATACAGAATGCAGAACTTCGTTGGACCAACACTCTAAACTCTGCACTCTGCACTCATCACTCAAATAGTTCGAAATCTAAGTTTAAAGTTCGAATTGCAGAAGTTGAGTGCAGAGTGATGAGTGAAGAATACAGAATGCAGAACTTCGTGGACCAACACTCTAAACTCTGCACTCATCACTCAGATAGTTCGAAATCTAAGTTTAAAGTCCGAATTACAGAACTTGAATGCAGAGTGATGCGTGAAGAATGCAGAATGCAGAACTTCGTGGACCAACACTCTAAACTCTGCACTCTGCACTCATCACTCAAATAGTTCGAAATCTAAGTTTAAAGTCCGAATTACAGAACTTGAGTGCAGAGTGATGAGTGAAGAATACAGAATGCAGAACTTCGTGCACCAACACTCTAAACTCTGCACTCTGCACTCATCACTCAGATAGTTCGAAATCTAAGTTTAAAGTCCGAATTGCAGAAGTTGAATGCAGAGTGATGAGTGAAGAATGCAGAATGCAGAACTTCGTGCACTCAAATAGTTCAATTTCTCCTCGGAACTAACATCCTATTCTTTATCTTAGTCGGCAAGATCATAGAAACCTTTATTCTAATCCTAAACCATTAATTCCTATGGCTTCTACATCTACGAAGAATAAATTCTCACGACGTTCTGCTTTACAATCCTTCCTGGCTCTGGCCGGGACAATGGCGCTTCCCCTTTCCTCAAAAGCATCTGAAATGGAAGCGCGGGACAAAACCAAGGTGAAGATCACAAAGCTTGAGACCTTTCTTGTAAAGCCGCGATGGATATTTTTAAAAGTACACACCGATGCCGGGGTTATCGGTTTGGGTGAACCACTCCTGGAAGGGAGAGCCCTTACCATTCAGACTGCCATCAAGGAGATTGAGCCATATCTGATCGGGAAGGATCCCCGCCAGGTAACTCACCACTGGCAGGCTATTTATCGCCACGCCTTTTACAGAGGTGGCCCTATCCTGACTAGTGCGCTAAGTGGTATAGACCAGGCGTTGTGGGATATCAAAGGGAAGCTGCTTGGAGTTCCAGTTTACGAACTTTTCGGTGGGCCTACACGCGATCGAGTTCGTATTTATGGACGAGCATCCAATGCAGAACAAATGAAGCAACGGGTGCAGGAGGGCTATACTGTAATAAAGACCGGGGTCGCACATGAATTTCCTGCAAGAGCGGTTGAGAATCCAAAATTTATTAAACATGCTGTTGAAAATTTTGCATCTCTTCGCGAGGCCGGTGGTGACGGTATGGATATTGGCATTGATTTTCATGGAGCTATTCCTCCGCAAACATCGAAGATTCTTATTAAAGAGTTGGAGCCTTATCAACCGATGTTTATCGAAGAACCTTGTCAAGCTCAAAATGTGGATGTCCTGGTCGATATTGCGAGAGGCACGCACCTGCCTATTGCAACCGGCGAACGAATTTTTACAAAGTGGGGATTTCGCGAAATCCTGGAAAAGGGCGCCGCATCGATACTACAACCGGATTTGTGTCATGCCGGAGGATTAACAGAAGGTAGGATAATTGCAGGTATGGCTGAGGCATACTATGCTGTTATTGCTCCACACAATCCGATGGGCCCGATTTCACTAGCCTCTGGGTTGCAACTCGCGGCAAGTATCCCAAATTTTCTCGTACAGGAGCAGGTATCACTAGGCGATGGTTATTTAAAGAACCCGTTTGTACTTCAAAAGGATGGTACAGTACTTACGCCAACAGGCCCCGGCCTCGGTGTGGAGTTGGACGAGAACAAGCTGGCCGACAAGATCAACCATGATTGGAAAAATCCCGAAAGCTACGACCCCCGCGACGGCTCCGTAGTCGACTGGTAGCACTGTCCTTATACCCTATACCCTATACCTTTTTCCTTTTTACTCTACCACCTTACCGCAGGCATGCCCAAAAAAAACTATCGCTGGCTAATCGTCGCATTACTCTTCCTCGCCACAACGATCAACTATATCGATCGGCAGATCATTGGACTTCTGAAACCAATTCTTGAAGTTGAGTTCAATTGGTCCGAGTCTGATTTCGCCAAAATTGTTGTCGCATTCACAGCAGCATATGCGATCGGATTATTATTGTTTGGAAGATTGATCGATCGCGTGGGAACCAAGATTGGGTATTCAATTTCAGTGGTGGTTTGGAGCGCGATGGGAATGCTTCACGCCGCAGCCAGTACTGTCACCGGCTTTTCTTTGGCGCGTATAGGGTTAGGTTTGGGCGAGGCAGGTAATTTTCCGGCGGCCATGAAGACAGTAGCCGAATGGTTCCCAAGAAGAGAACGGGCATTAGCTGCAGGCCTGTTTAACTCAGGTACGAGCATCGGGGTAGTTATGGCGTTGCTTATAACGCCATGGATATTCGTTAACTATGGATGGAGGGAAGTTTTTCTCATCACTGGTGCATTGGGTTTTGTATGGTTGGGACTTTGGTTGTGGTTGTATGAGATTCCTGCGCGGCAGAAACGTTTATCGAAAGAAGAATTCCTCCTGATCACTGAAAATTCGGATGAGCATGCATCGGACAATGACAAAGCCGCGACAAAATGGTTTCGCCTTTTTAGTTTTCCACAGACGTGGGCATTCATCTTTGGAAAATTTCTAATAGATCCGATATATTGGTTTTTCTTATTCTGGCTCCCGTCATATTTCTCATCAACCTTTAATTTGGATTTAACAAAACCAAGTCTGGAGTTAATGATCATTTATTCAGCGACAACAGTTGGAAGTATCTCTGGTGGATATTTTTCTTCCCAGCTTATCAAGAAAGGAATGGCAGCACTCAGAGCCCGAAAAACTGTGTTACTAGTGATAGCTTTTTTGGAATTGTCCATAATACTCGCGCAATATGTAACAAATGTTTGGGTTGCTGTCGGCTTAATTAGTCTAGCCGTAGCGTTACATCAGGCATGGGCAACGAACATTTTTACGACCGCATCGGATATGTTTCCAAAGCAAGCGGTTAGTTCTGTGGTGGGTATAGGGGGAATGGCTGGCGCAATTGGAGGGATATTCTTTCCCATGTTTGTCGGTTACCTGCTTGATTCTTATAAGGAATCAGATAATCTCTCCGGTGGTTATAATGTGCTTTTTACACTGTGTGGTATAACGTATTTAATAACCTGGACAATCATTCACATGTTGACGAGGAAACGAAGCCTGGTTACGCTAAAAGAAATTGTTTGATTTAAATAAATGGCACAGGATTTTACCGCAATGGCGCTAGGACGCAAAGGTTAATTGCAATGATTTTAACGGTCTTGCTTCTTCAGAACGGAGCACGGATGTCACGCGGAATCATCGGAATGTCCAGATGCCGAAAGCCTACATTCTTTGCGTCTTGGCGCCCTTGCGGTTAAGTAACACCCCACCCTACGAATCTCAACCTAACCCATTTTGGGTGGTTTGATTTAGCCCTTGTCTACATTATTTCTCTTTTAACTTCCACCTAACTTTGCTTAATTCAAAAAAAATTACCCTATGATGAATCTTCGTCCTTTCGTTTCCTGCCTTGTGGTTGCTGCGCTGGTGTTCGCTTGTACTGGCAAAACATCAGAATCCGATAAGGCCTTTCAAATTCCAGTCGAGTACTATAAACTCAAGAATGGATTGAAGGTAATCTTATCGCAAGATCACACTGCGCCTACCGTAGCCGTGGCGGTGTATTATAATATTGGATTTCGGATAGAGCCAAAAAACCGCACGGGATTCGCCCACCTTTTTGAGCATATGATGTTTCAGGGTTCAGAGAATCTCGGCAAAATGGAGTTCATCAAACTCGTCCAACAAAACGGTGGTATCCTTAATGGATCAACAAGATTTGACTTCACTAATTATTTTGAAGTCATGCCATCGCACAAACTGGAAACTGCGTTGTGGGCGGAGGCTGACCGGATGAAAGGCCTGGACATTACCCAGGAGAATCTTACAAATCAACAGGGCGTTGTAAAAAATGAAGTGAAGGTTAACGTCCTCAACCAACCCTACGGTGGTTTTCCATGGTTGGACATGCCTCAGTATGCTAACGAAAACTGGTACAACGCGCACAATTTTTATGGCGACCTGGCGGACCTTGATTCAGCAAAACTGGAAGATGTAGATAGTTTTTTCAAAACCTTTTACGCTCCTAACAATGCAGCCCTTGCAGTAGTGGGTGATTTCGAAATTGAAGATGCTAAGAAATGGATCGCACAATATTTCGAGGGTATCCCATCGGCCACGCTTCCTGAACAGCCCGATATTTCAGAACCGAAACAGGAACAAGAGAAAAGGCACGTAAAAGAAGATAAGCTGGCAAACAAACCCGCCATTGCTATTGCTTATAAAATGCCTGATAGAGGTACCCCTGAATACTATGCTATGGGATTGATAGATCAAATTCTGCTTCAGGGTCAGGACAGCAAGCTCTTCAATAAACTTGTACAAGAAAAGGGATATACAGGAAATGTAGATGGTGGTATAAATTATCTCGGGAACATGTTCAATTATAATGGACCTATGTTGTGGATGGCTGATCTTGTTCATGATGCTACTGTTTCAGCAGACTCCATTGTGGCAGTTTTTGACGAATCCATTGCCGAGCTTGCAAACGTGACGTCTGAGGATACTGAACTAGCGATCGTCAAGTTGCGTTCGTCATTATATTCTGTGTTGGGTGGAAACGGTATTGGTCGCGCCGATCTGCTCGCAACCTTTGCGCTATTCGACGACGATCCATCTCGAATCAATTCCATTGAAAATGAATTTCGAAAGATCACGCCAGACGTTATTAAGAAGACTGTGGACGAGTATCTCCGCCCAACAAACCGAACTATTTTAATTGTTGACCCTAAAGCTGCAGAACAATGAGAACTCTAAGAAATATATTTATAATCATCCTGGCGGCAGTTAGCGTTACTGCCTTCTCGCAAAAGCAAACTCCACCTCCAGGAGGTACTCCAAAGGATTTTGTAATTCCAAAAAAGAAGGTCAACAGTCTAAAGAATGGATTGAAATCCACTTTGGTGCAGTATGGTTCCGTCCCTAAGGTTAATGTGAACCTGATAATCAAAACAGGAAATGTGAATGAAGGACCGAATGAGGTGTGGCTCGCCGATCTTACCGGAAATCTTATGCAGGAAGGAACAACTTCAATGGATTTCAAAACGATCTCGAGAAAAGTGGCGGCAATGGGAGGCGAAATTAATATTGCCGTTGGAGGAGACAATACATCGATATCCGGTTCAGTGCTTTCCGAATTCGCTCCGGAGCTGGTAAAAATTATTGCAGATGTTGTAATGAATCCGGCGTTGCCAGCATCAGAGATTGAGCGATTAAAAGGCGATCTGAAACGACAGTTGAGCGTTCAAAAGTCTCAACCTCAATCGCAGGCTATAGAAAAATTTAACAGTATCATATATAAAGATCATCCGTACGGCAGGATTTTTCCGACCCAGGAGATGCTAAGCAGCTACAATATCGACATGGTTAAAAAATTCTACGACAACAACTTTGGCGCAAAACGTAGTGTACTTTATGTCGTAGGAAAATTTGATGAGGCGGCTACTCAAAAAGCCATAGAAGAGGCATTCGGTGGTTGGAAAGAAGGTCCGGAACCAAATTATCCACCGGCCACGCCGAACAAAACTGCCGAAGTATCTATTATAGACCGGCCGAGTGCGCCTCAGACCACAGTCATAATCGGACTGCCGACAATTACACCTCAACACGAAGACTACGTTGCGTTGCAGGTAGCCAATTCGTTGCTTGGTGGATCGTTCGGTTCGCGCATTACTTCCAACATCCGGGAGAATAAAGGGTATACCTATTCGCCATTCAGTACTATTAGTAACAATAAAAACACATCCGTCTGGTACGAGCAGGCCGACATTACAAGCGAGCATACCGGTGACGCGTTACAGGAGATAGCGAAGGAGGTCAACAGGTTGCAAAACGAACCGCCGCCCGATGCAGAACTCAAGGGTATTCAGAATTATATGGCGGGCGTCTTTGTTCTTCAAAACTCTACTCCTGGAGGAATAATCGGGCAATTAAATTTTATAGAAACCCATGGCCTCGATGATAGCTACCTGACCGATCGTGTCAAGAATATCCACGCGGTGACGCCTGAAAAGGTATCCGCCATTGCAAAAGAACATTTTAAATATGAGGATATGACCTTGGTTCTGGTAGGCGATAAAAAGTCGCTCGACCAGCAGATGAAGTCATTTCAAGATGCGAAGAAGGTGAAGTAGTTAATGTTATCCGTTAATAGTTAATTCTACTTTGTCAACTTCCATTTAAGTTCTTTGAGATGAGTTTTCTTCGCTTGTTGAGGCAAAATTTTGTACTTCGTCACTAATAAAAACTGCCCGGTATCGAACAGCTTTGGTCACATTTGAACTCCCCGACCAACCGTTCCTTAGAAAAAACCTTGAATCATATCTAAAAAAGGGTGTGCTTAGTCCGGCACATATTTCGCGAATCAATGCGCGCAAAGAATTGGGCGGATAAATATTATGATCAAGAATTATTTTAAGACGGCTTTAAGAATTATGGCAAGGCAAAAAGGATATGCCGCCATAAATATTATTGGACTAAGCATCGGTATTGCTGCGACTTTATTAATCGTTGTTTATATCGTCGACGAGCTGAGTTACGACAAGATGCACGTTGATGCTGAACGAATTTATCGGGTTGGTTTTACCGGTAGATTACAGGGAAATGAATTCACCGCTGCCGTCTCATCCGCTCCCATGGCAGAAGCAATGCAGCGTGAAATTCCCGATGTAGCAGAGATTGTGCGGTTTGGTTTGTGGCGCACAATGCCTGTGAGCGTTGACGATAAGGCATTCACAGAACGACATGTGCTCGTCGCTGACTCTAACTTTTTCAAGTTTTTCAACTTTCCAGTCATTGAAGGCGATGTAAACACCTTCCTGAAAGGAACGAACAAGGTAGTTATTACGGAGTCCGCTGCCCGGCGATATTTTGGAAATACGAATCCCATTGGGAAGATGATGCTGCGCGGCGCTGAAAAAGTGGCGATGCAGGTTACCGGTGTTGTTAAGGATGCCCCTTATAATTCCCACATTCCTTTTGATATGGTTTTGTCGGGGGAGTCATGGGATTACATGAAAGATGATCAGTGGGTCTCTAACAATCTCTATACATATTTTAAACTTCAGCCCAGTGGAAGTGTCGAGAAAGTAAAAACACAGCTCGACGAAATGGCCGAGAAAAACATGGGTGCTCAAATACAGCAGATCCTAGGGATGAGCTTTGAGGAATTCAAGAAACAAGGCAGCCATGTTGGACTTTTTATCCAGCCTCTACGTGATATTCACCTGAATTCTAACTTGCGGGAAGAACTGAGACCAAATGGCAATATCCAATACATTTATGTATTTGGCGCAGTCGCAGCTTTCATCATTCTAATTGCCTGCATCAACTTTATGAATCTGTCAACCGCTCGGTCCGCTAACCGCGCTAAAGAGGTGGGTGTTCGTAAAACTATAGGCGCATACCGCGAACGACTCATTTTCCAATTCCTCGCTGAGTCCATGGTTTACAGTATTCTCTCCACCTTGATCGCCATAGCCATTGTTGGTGTTTCGCTTGATGGGTTCAATACTTTATCGGGCAAGAACTTGACTTTATTTGTTTTCCTGGATCCATATATCATTGTTGGTATTATTGTCTTTTCACTTTTGATCGGTCTTATCGCAGGAAGTTATCCTGCTTTTTACCTGACTGCCTTCAAGCCTACAGAAGTTCTGAAGGGCAAACTGCGCGCTGGTCTAAGTAATTCAGCATTACGCAACGGACTCGTCCTGCTTCAGTTCATGATTTCTATCGTGCTGATCTTCGGCAGTATAATGGTTTATCGTCAGCTCGCTTATGTACAGTCAAAGAATCTCGGCTTCGATAAAGAAAATATTGTAAATCTATTACATACATTTTCACTGGGCAGCAATAGTCAGGCGTTCAAAAATGAATTGCTCGCGAACCCGATGTTTAAGGGAGCAAGTTTCTCTAATAATCTTCCTCCAAACATAAATTGGAACAGCGCATTCCGGAAAGGTGGCTCGGATCAGGATTTTCTGCTTTCAGTTTACCAGATGGACTACGACCACCTTGAAACCATGGGTTATGAAATGGTCGAGGGACGATTTTTCTCCAGGGACTTTAAGAGCGATTCCAGTGCGGTTATTTTGAATGAAGCGGCTTATAAACAAATGAATTTCGCCAGCCTTGAAGAGGCCGAACTCATATTTTATAACAATGAGATTCTAAGAAATTTAAAGGTAATCGGTGTGATGAAAGATTTTAATTTCAGGGGACTTCGGGAGAATGTTGCGCCTATGGTAATGTTTCTGGGAAGCGAACCAAATTTCGAAATGGCCATCCGATTGGCTCCCGGCAATACGCAGGATCAGATTGCAACACTTGAATCCATTTATAAAAAGTACGCGCCTGGTGCACCGTTTGAATACTCGTTCCTCGATCAAAATTTTGATCTTTTATTTCGTGCTGAACAAAGAATGAGTACCATCATATTTATTTTTACCATACTGGCAATTGGTATAGCGTGCCTCGGTCTCTTTGGTTTAGCAGCCTTTGTAGCCGAGCAGCGGGCAAAAGAAATGAGTATTCGCAAAGTAATGGGCGCATCTGTTAGCCAGGTGCTTATACTGCTCTCAAAAGATTTTATGATCCTGGTTATAAGTGCGTTTGTACTAGCCACGCCGTTAGGTCTATATCTGATCAATTCCTGGCTTGAGAACTTCGCCTACAGGATTTCAATAGATGCATCTGCGATCGTGATTTCAGGAGCGGCTGCATTGGTGGTGGCCATGGCGACCATTAGTTTTCAGTCAATAAAAGCAGCGCGCGAGAATCCGGTGCGGGCGATGCGGAATGAATGATCACTAGTTTAAGGTTTAAAGTTTAAGGTTTAAGGTTTGAGGTTTGAGGTTTGAGGTTTGAGGTTTCGGGCTCGATGGTTCGGCGCTATTTTGACGTTTTTGATGAGCACGTCTAAAGATCGAGCGTTGTTCGATATTCATATTCCTTGTTCGTCCAGATAATTTTCGGGATCGATATTCATCTGCTTTCCAGGGCCGCAAAGGCCAATTTCACAATTATTACAATCAGATTTCTCAATTCAGCGTTGTTTCACATATTTTTACCTTTTGTCCCAGCGTTAAAAGGTACCGTTGCCTACGCGCGGTAAGCCGTTTACTATGAAGCATCTGACAATCCTTACCCTAATTCTTGCATTTGTTGCCGCCTTTTCCTGTACCGATGTACAGGCACAACGCCGACGCGCCGAAAACACACGGGCTGCCGAAGCGGCTTATGGATATCCGGCCGGCGGATACAAGCCGAAAAAGAAGGCTAAACAAAAGAAGCAGAAGCGCAAGAAGCAGAAACCGGCAAAAAAGAAAAATGGTAAACAGCCGCTTTACAGGAATAAGAATCCCTGGGCTGGATGATACGATAATCGTTATCAGTTATCAGTTATCAGTTAATAGTTCTGTTATCCACTTTTGGCAATTCTTAGGAGGGAGCAACTAAATAGCCGAAATTCTATCAGGCATGCCGCTGTAATCTATTCGTGGTGAATCATCAAACTCATTACATTTCCCATCTATTGCAAAATCGCATCGGATAACGATTAACGGATTGCGGATAACTGATAACTTATAATCCTACTTTGTCAAGTTGGACAAAAGGAATAGGGAATAAGGAATTAGGTGAGGTATAGGGTATATGGTATAAGGCGCATTGCTACGATATTTGGTCGAGCGCAAAGCCACTTCACAATAACTAGTA
>JAEZBX010000086.1 GCA_023412765.1 Bacteroidota bacterium | reverse complement strand
GACGTTACTCTTCCGTCTACATTCACCTTCATCGAAAAGGTAATTGACGAAATTAAGACAATGCATAGAGACGCAGGAGCCCCATTAGCGGCCATACATATGGCAGGAGACGAAGTACCAGAAGGTTCTTGGGAAAAGTCTCCAAACGCTAATGCGTTTGTAAAAAATCATCCTCAAATTAATTCCGCCAGGGATTTGCGGCAATATTACTTTCATCAGATCAAGGAGATGTTGAAGCGAAAGGAAATTGGAATGTATGGGTGGCAGGAATTGGTAATGGGTAATGGAAATGCTGATGCCTCGCATCATGTGGTGAATTCAGATTTTCTCAAGAGTGATGTGCAGGTCGATGCATGGTGGAATTTGTATGGCAGTGAAGACGTTCCATACAAACTTGCCAATACAGGTTACAAGACTGTGTTGACTTTCTTCGATCACTTCTATTTCGATCTTGCTTATCAAAACTCGTTTGATGAGCCTGGCGATGGCTGGATTGGTTTCCTCGACATCGATAAAACATATTCGTTTATTCCATTCGACTATTATAAGAACGTAAAGACAAACCTACGCGGAGATACGCTGGCAACTGACTTTTTCTTAGGCAAGGAGAAATTAACAGCAGAGGGCAGGCAAAATGTCGTTGGAGTACAGGGTGCATTGTGGGGAGAAAATCTTGTGTCACCTGCATTGATGGAATATTTGCTAATGCCGCGGTTAATGGCGCTGGCGGAGCGGGCGTGGGCGCAAGATCCGGAATGGTCGAAAGAAGATTCACCGTTACGTACTGATTTATACAGGAAGTCGTGGTCAACCTTCTGCAACGTACTCGGGAAAAGAGAATTGCCTAAATTGGATTACTACATTGAGGGATTTAACTATCGGATTCCCATACCAGGTGTAACCATTGTAAATGGAAAAGTAAATGCGAATATTCAGCTGCCAGGCTTCACATTGCGATACACGTTGGATGGCACGGAACCGACTGTTAAAAGCAAGATTTATTCAGGTCCAATCGAAGGCGCCGGCACCGTCAAACTAAGCGCTTTTAATTGGCGCGGACGCCAGGGAAAAACAATTACGATAGTAAATAAATAGTCTTATGAGAACACAGGAAGATTTATCGGCAGAACACCAGCTCGTGAGTGATTTGTTTCCAAAACTCAACGCCAAAGAGGCTTGGGAACGGTATAAACTTTCGGATGATCAGGTATCTTTTTTTAACACTTATGGTTTTCTTTCGGGCATAAAATTATTGGATAATGCGCAGGTCGAACAATTAAGGAATGAGTTGGAAGAAATAAAGGATCCTGCACACCCTAAACACCATTTGTTTTATGAGTTTCACAGCAACGAGTCAAAGGACCCGAATGCTGTGCTGTTCCATTCGCTAGGTCATTGGCGAATAACGCCAGGTTTTCACGACATTCTTTGGAACCCCGCATTTGTAATAGCGGCCAGCCAGTTGCTTGGCAACAAGGCAGTAAGATTCTGGCACGACCAGCTATTTTATAAGCCTGCGCATCATGGAGGTGTCGTCGCCTGGCATCAGGATTACAGTTACTGGCGCAGGACTACGCCTATCCAACATCTAACCTGTTGGGTGGCACTGGACGATGTGTCAAAGGAAAACGGGTGCCTTTACTATATTCCGAAGAGTCATACGTGGGGGCTACTGGACAAGCCAGAGCTGGCGGGTGACATGGAAGGTATACAACAGTTCCTTACGGAAGACCAAAAAAAACAATTCAATGAAAAGGTAGCGATCGAAATGGAAAGGGGTTATGCGACTTTTCATCATCCGCTAATGGTACACGGATCTTATGAAAACAAGTCTGCAAGGCCGCGGCGTGCATTCGTGCTCAATGTTTTTGCGGATGGGACGTATTCCGACACGGATGAAGAGCTTTTAAGCGGAGTGCCTGTTGTTAATAAGGGAAAACAGTTGAAGGGCCAATTCTTTCCATTGCTTTTTGATCCAAAGGAGATCGGATGACTAAGCCGGTGCTTAATGGTTCGATACCGTTGTCGGATGCAGTGGCATTTCGCCGCTATCCCGCTGTCGACGTACTGCGTGGGATAACAGTTGCACTGATGATCGTGGTAAATTCGCCAGGCGATGGTGCGCTAAGCTATGGTCCGCTGAAACATGCGGTATGGCACGGCTTTACGATAACCGACCTGGTGTTTCCAACATTTTTGTTCGTGGTAGGAAACGCCATGAGCTTCAACTTACAGAAGTTTGAGGGAGGAGCGGGCAAACTTTTTTTGGCTAAAGTGGTGCGGCGAACACTAGTCATTTTTTTTATCGGGTGGTTTCTCAATGCCTTTCCATTTTTTCGGTACACTGAATCCGGAAGTTATGAGATGATAGAATTTACTGCGGTCAGGCTCGTCGGGGTGCTGCAACGAATCGCGCTATGCTATTTCATCGCTGCAATTATCATTCGTTACCAGGGAATCAAGGGCGCTGTGTTGTATTGCATAATTGCACTACTGGGCTATTGGCAGGTTTTGTATTTTTTTGGTGATCAACCGGATCCCTATTTATTAGAAACGAATGCAGTTCGCAAGCTGGATATATTTTTAATTGGGACTAAGAACATTTATCGCGGTGAAGGACTTCCTTTCGATCCTGAGGGGCTCCTGAGCACGATACCTGCAGTTGTGAATGTTATAGGAGGATATTTTGTCGGATTATGGATCCAGCGAAACCACGCGACCACTCAGGCACTTTTGAAATTGATCTCGGTCGGAGCAGCGCTGGTAGCCTTAGCGTTACTTTGGGATATCATTTTTCCAATTAACAAAAAGATTTGGACGAGCCCCTATGTATTGTTGACAGTTGGCCTTGGTATCATGATGTTTGGTGTGCTTGTTTTTATCATTGAAGTTTCAAACATCAGGCGATGGACCTATTTCTTTGACATTTTCGGAAAGAATCCCCTTACGTTATACGTGATATCATATTTGATAATCAAACTATTGTACGTCATTCACGCAGAGGGTACAACGTTGAAAACATGGATCTATTCACATGCGTTTTTATCATGGTCTGATCCCAAAAAGGCATCTCTGTTATTTGCTATTTCAATTATGCTTATCGTCTGGCTTGTGGGCTATTGGATGCATAGAAAGCGGATTTATTTAAAAGTTTGATCTAGCCTGAAAAAATAAAACCATATGAAATATTATATTTTACTTATTCTGTTGGTTTGCTTTGCCGCAGCCGGTGCACAACAAAAAACAATTCAGGAACGCCTTGGCTATCCCAGGGAAACCAAACTCTTAATCATTCATGCCGATGATCTCGGTGTGTCTCACTCCGAAAACAGCGCGTCTATTCATGCTATGGAAAATGGTGTCGTTAGCTCGGCAAGTATAATGGTGCCTTGCCCATGGTTTCCGGAAATCGCAGATTACGCACGCTCTCATCCCCAGGCAGATTTAGGCTTGCACCTTACGCTTACCAGCGAGTGGAAAATGTATAAGTGGGGTCCCGTGACATCACACGATAAGGTTCCGAGCTTGTTGGATGAGCGTGGGTACCTGAACGAGACTACAGCGGCTTTTCTTAAAGCCGCTAAGCCGGAGGATGTAGAGAAGGAACTTCGTAGTCAGATTGAACGCGCCAGACAATTTGGTATCGATCCGACGCATTTTGACGGACACATGGCCGCCCCGATTTCTTCTCCGGATTTTCTGCAAATCCTCCTTAAACTGGGAAGGGAATACAAAGTACCCGTTCACGTAGGCCGACAGTTCTCGCAGCTTTTTGGTTTTGATTTCGGAAAATTTATCACAGATGAGGATATAAACGTCGATCGAACAATCATGGCTACTGGCGCTGACTATAAAAAAGGCATGGAAAATTTTTACACTGAGCAATTAAAATCACTGCAACCCGGATTAACGGTATTGTTGCTTCACGCTGCTTACGACAACGATGAAATGCAGGCTGTGACGGTTCAGTACGTCGATTATGGGGCAACGTGGAGGCAGCATGATGTTAATTTTTTTACCAGTGACAAGTGTCGAAAGCTGTTAGCGGAAGAAAAGATCAAGGTGATTACGTGGAGGGAGATAAGGGATAAGATTGTGAGAAGCGGTAATCGGTAAGTGGTAAGTAGTGGTAAGGTAGTAAGTGGTAAGTAGTAAGTGGTAAGTGGTGAGTAGTAAGCTCGATTGTCGTTGGTGCCGATTACAATGAATTGAATGAAGGCTTTTTGCGATGACCGTCGCTGATGCAGGCACTAGCGTTCCGCGTTATACTTTGTGCTTTTTTGCCTTCGCTATACAAGCTGTCGGCTGATAGCTGATAGCTGACAGCTCAATAGTTCTGATAAAAGCTTCTTACCGCCGGAATAAGTTGATTGTAGATCGGCTTGGTGAACTCCAGAAACAAATCCTGTGGATGTGGTGGCTGTTGCTCTCTCAACTGACAGATCTTCAATTGCTGATCAGTCAGTGCGCGCTCGTCGCCATTAAATCGTGCCCATTGACTTACCCAAACAAACTGTCCATTAAATTTTCTTGTCGTAAGGATGCCATTGGTTTTCGCATCGACTACCACCATGCTCAACAAACCATTTGATATTAATTCTTTTCGGTAGGTGGTAAGCTTGGCTTTCACTGTGTTATAGACGGGAACTGTCTTACCTTCTATCTTTGCTTCCCCAACCTTGACGCTATCTTTCGTTACGGTCTCTTCCTTCTCTTTGAGAACTGAATTACCTACGGAAAAATCATCGAATTGTAAGCGCATAATTTGGTCAGCCTCGGCAAGGTCAACAGAACGTGCTTCTTCAGGTGTATAGAACCTGATAAATGAATCATCAGGATAATTGCTATGTAGAAATTCCTCAATCTTATCCTGGAAGAAACCTCCGCTTAAGTCATACCTGGCAGGTACGGGTATCTGCTCAACGACAACTTTCAACGTTGCTTCCCATTTGGCTTTATCAAGATATTCGATTACATCTTTGTATCCCGGCACAAATCGCTGTACGTCTGCAAAATTGTAGTACGCCTGCTTGGCATCGTTACGATTGCCTTTCATCAATGCATTAATTCCGGCATTGTAGCTCTCCTCTGCAGCTTTTTCTTTAAGAGGTCCGAGCTCGGCGTAATAGTTTTTGGGATTTGGAACCGCTGCCTTACATCCAGGACATTGGCGTATAGCCTCATAGAGATCATTCAAACTTCCATACGCCTGAATTGCATTCTTCCATTTGTACACAGAGTTTGATGCAATTTCATTTCGGACTTCGTTCTCATAATAATCCACTGCCATGGGATAAGCATTGCGCAGCGCTTCAATAGATTTTGAATGATCGGGGTTTTGTCGTAACCGATTGATGGCCTTCATCACGGCGCCATAATAGTCACCGCGTTCATATGCTTTTTTTCCGGAGCTGCATCCTGCGACTAGCACCGAAATTGCGACTATAACCCAGAAACAACGCTTCATAAAACAATCAAATTAAGCATTAAAAAATATGACGGAAAGTTAGCGAGATCGCCAGAGAAAATGAATTTCCTGCCATGACCAAACCCCGAATTCGCGCTATTTTGGCAGGCGTAAATGGGGGAAAAGGTACATGGGATAGAAATTGGAAAATAGAAAATTGAAATTTGGGTGCCACTTCCCAATGCGCACCAGCCGTTCGGTGTTGCGAACTCTCAAATTTCCATTTTCAATTTTCCATATCGGCCTCACACCTTCTCGGCGACCAAATCGTCCCTGTCCTCCACAAAGCGGACGCAAAAAGCAGCGATAATCAAAAACACCCCCGCCATAACGATACTGTATATAGCCTGTGAGTTGTAAAAATATTTTACAATCGGGCCGCCTATCAGTCCATTTATAATTTGAGGAAAAGTGATGAAGAAATTAAAAATCCCCATATACACACCCATCTTATAAGGAGGAATTGAACCTGCGAGTATGGCATAAGGCATTGCAAGAATACTGGCCCAGGCCATACCCACGCCAACCATGGAAAGGATCAGTAGGCTCGGATCCTGTATAAAGTATATAGAGATTAGGCCGATGCCTCCAGCGATGAGAGATAGTGCATGGGTTCTTTTACGTCCAACCTTCAGCGCAATGGCTGGAAGAAGAAATGCATACAACGCAGACACGCCATTGTATACGCCAAAGATTATTCCTACCCAATTTCCGGCATCCTGATAAGTGGTGGAACTTGTATCACCCGGAGCAACGTGATAAATGTGCGTTGCAATTGCCGGAGTTGAAAAGACCCACATCGAAAAAAGTGCAAACCACGAAAAGAACTGCACAAGTCCTAATTGTTTCATCGCCTTTGGCATGGAAGCAAAGTCGCTGAAGACCTGCGACAGTCCTTGCTTTCTTGTACCATCTACATCGAGCTTATCGGGTGGATATTCTTTAGTTGTGACGACGGTCCAAACGATCGCTAATAGAAACACAATGGCGCCGGTATAAAAAGACAGGTTCACATTAAGAGGAACTTCTCCGGCGTCAGCTGTTTTTGCTATGCCGAAAAACTCGGCAAATATGTATGGTAGCCATGATCCGATGACAGCTCCCAATCCAATTAGAATGGTTTGAATCGAAAAGCCCAACGTTCTTTGATCTGATGGCAACAAGTCGGCGACCAGTGCGCGAAAGGGTTCCATTGCAACATTGAAAGATGCATCCATGATCATCAGGATGCCGGCACCGACGTACAACGGTGGCAGAATAGCCACGAGTATATCTGCGTTCGGCATAAACACCAACGCGAGTGAGGCCATGATTGCACCAGCCAAAAAATATGGGCGCCTACGGCCCAATCTAGTCCAGGTATGATCGCTGTAATGCCCGATTATCGGTTGTATGATCATGCCAGTTAACGGTGCGGCTAACCAAAAAAAAGACAAGTGCTCCACCTCCGCACCAAACGTGCTCAAGATGCGCGAGGCATTACCATTCTGTAAGGCAAAACCAAACTGAATTCCGAAGAACCCAATGCTCATATTCCATATTTGCCAATATTTTAGACGTGGCTTGGTTTGCGCAAGGGGGGAGGCTGTCATATAACTTGGTTTAGAAGGATGCGGATTTGGTTGCTCCTACTAATGTAGTGAAAGAAGTGTTTAAGTGTTTAGGTGTTTAGGTGTTTAAGTGGCGCGGTCGCACAACCTCAAACCTCAAACCTTAAACCTTAAACTTTAAACCTTAAACTTTAAACCTTAAACCCCTAGAACTTAACCACGATCTTTTCCAGAACGTAGTCGAATTCGACAGTATGAACGTTTTGCTGCGGTGCAGGTTCCGGATCGTGAATGGGGTCGAATTTTTCGAGAGCTACAAAGGAAATATTCAAATCCGGGACTAGCCTGTATTCTGTTCCATTGATTGTAACACGGTCGGCGCTGGTATCAAGACCGTGGAAAACCAGCCTGAGTTTACGGGAAGTTGATTGATACCTTCCTTCAACAGCTGATATGACAACGCTCTGGTTATCGTGGTCGGCACTGATCTTACGAAGCGAGTATTCTCCATCCTGATAATTAAAGGTGACGCCGTCATCTTCATAGTAAGTAAAGTTCGATGAATCGCCTGAGTAAATATGTATGATAAGCGTATCGCTAACTTCTCCGGTATGCGACTTAACAGGTTGCATCGGTACAATGGCTCCTGCCTTTACGAAGACAGGAAGTTTGTGCAAAGGGCAATCGACGACGATCTCAGAATTGCCTTCGAACTTTCTTCCATCATAAAGGTAGTACCATAATCCTTCAGGCAGATAGACACGCAAAAGGTCCTTGTTGCTATCAACGGGAGCTACGAGAAAGTAAGGACCGAAAAGATATTCGTTTTGGAATGCACCATTGTAGACCTTGTGATCATGTGGGTAATCGATTGCCAGCGATCGCTGCAAAGGCATACCGGTTTTTGATGCCTCGTAAAACAACGAATAAATATAGGGGAGGAGTTGATACCTGAACTTTATGTAATTCCTTGAGATTTGTTCAACCTCCTCGCCATACGCCCAAGGTTCTGCATCCCTGCTATTGATCATGGAGTGCCCGCGGAAAAACGGTGAGAAGGCGCCGATAGATACCCAGCGAGCAAAAAGTTTCGTGTTTGCATCGCCAACAAACCCTCCAACATCATAACCAGCAAAGGCAATTCCTGACAAACCCATACTAGACACCAGTCGTACACCCAGCAACATATGATCGTCATAGGCAACGTTATCGCCTGTCCATACTGCGGAATAGCGTTGGATGCCTGAATATCCTGACCTTGTTAAATTGAATGGTCGCTCATTCTTAAGTGAAGACTTGGCAGCCTCATAACTGCTCCTTGCCATTTGAAATCCGTAGAGGTTTCGTCCCCGTCGAATAGTTGTTTTGTTGCCTTCAAAATCCATTTCTATGTTTTCCGGCAACATGTTTCCCCAGGTGGCGATTTCATTCATGTCATTCCAAAGACCTTTCACGCCGATCTTAGTGTATTCTTCAATGTGATCTCTCCACCACTTTCTGGCTTTGGGATTTGTGAAATCAGGAAAATGACACCAACCCGGCCATACCTGACCTTTGTAGTTAGTGCCATCGGGATATTTAATAAATACATCATCGCGTATGCCTTCCTCGTAAGCCTTGTATCCATCTTCAACCTTGATTCCCGGATCGCATATAACCACTACGTTAAATCCCATTTCTTTCAATTGGCCAACCATCTTTTCTGGATTCGGAAAATCGCGATGACTCCAGGTAAAGATCTTATAGGACTCCATATAATGGATATCCAGGACAATTACGTCGGCAGGAATGTCCTTCTCACGGAATGTTCTCGCGACATTTAAAACTTCTTTATCCGGGTAATAGCTGTAGCGACATTGCTGGTATCCGATGCTCCACAACGGCGGCATCTCCATCCTGCCTGTTAACTCTGTGTAATGCCTGATGATATCAGCAACAGTATTATCATATATGAAGTAATAATTCATTTCACCGGCATCGGCTGCAAAACTTGAGAACCGATCGTTGGAGGCGCCAAAGTTGAAATAAGATTTATAGGTATTGTCAAAAAATATCCCATAAGTCAATTGGTGATGAATACCAATAAAGAAAGGGATACTGCAATACAAAGGATCTCCGTTGGGTGAATAGGCAAAATTGTCAGTGTTATAATTTTCGTAGCCATGACCCTTCCGGTCTAGGGGTCCAGTTTTTTCCCCAAGCCCCACGAACCTTTCCCCTTGCTGCAGCTTCTTGTAAGTTGTAACCTGCTCACCGTTCCAACTCGTCCCAAATGTATCATCTTCGTTGATTACCTGGTCTCTGTGGTTGTAGAAGCTGAACCGAACCGGATTTTTTGTAATCACTAAAACAAATGCCGTGGTCTTCACAACGATATTATCAGTCTGATCGACGATAGAAATGTCCTTAGCTTGAGGCGAGGCTACGACTGCATAAGAGAAGTCTTCGAACTCATTCTCGCGCGTAATTTGAATGCGTACGGTATGGTCGTTATAAAATAGAACTCTAAACCTTCCATTGGTCGTTTCGCCGGTCAGGCTATTATCTAGCTGTTTCCAATTGAGCAGATTTCCCAGGCTGTTCGAGAGTGAGGAGTGAAAATTTTTAGACATAAAAATAGTGATTATGCCATAGGGGTACCCACACACGTAGAAGTCTGAATTTCTCTGAATTCAGAACTTCTTGTGCCGAGGTTTCCGTGTGGCAAATTGACCAGGTGTTAAAAAATCACCTGATAATTAGCTGTTATTTCTTTCCTGATTTTAGAGATGATTCTCTGACAATAAGACGGGTCTTCAATACTTTTCTTTCTGGAACCGGGTCTTGATTGTCTTTGGATTTGAATTCGATCTGGCGGATTAGCAACTTCGCTGCCTCCTGACCCATTTCAAATCCCGGCTGGTCTACGGAAGTCAGAGGTGGTTCGAGTAGTGCACTAAAGAACCAGTTGCTGAATCCTACTACTGCGATATCTTTTGGAATTTTAAGTCCGGCTTCTTTGATGGCTTGCATAGCACCCATCGCAGCGGGATCGTTAGTGGCAAAAATTGCGTCGGGAGGATTTGACATTTTCAGTAGCTGTTGCGTTGCAGACTTACCTTCTTCGATCGTTCCCAGTGGACATGAAACGATCAACTCCTGCAATACCGGGATGTTCGACTCATTTAAAGCCTGCACATAACCTTCGAGGCGTTGCTTGGTAATACCAAGGTTCGGAGGTCCTTCAAGGTGGGCGATTCTCTTGCAGCCTTGATCGATAAGATGCTGCGTCGCTTCTTTGGCTCCACTCAGGTCGTCGACGATGACCATACTGGAATTAGCATTTTCATAAACGCGGTCGAAGAAAACCATAGGAACACCTTTCGCGAGGATGCCTTCAATGTGTTCGAAGGAATTTGTTTCCCGCGAAACAGAGATAAGCATACCATCCACACGGCTGTTGAACAACGCCTTGATATCAGTCTTTTCTCTTTGTAATGACTCGTTCGACTGCGTAATGATAACGTTGTACCCTGCGCTGTACGCAACAACTTCAATGCCGCTGATTACAGTTGAAAAAAAGAAATGAACAAGCTCAGGAATAATAACGCCCAGGGTATTGGTTTTACTTTGTCTGAGGCTGAGCGCT
>JAEZBX010000075.1 GCA_023412765.1 Bacteroidota bacterium | reverse complement strand
CTCGATCAAATATTGCAGCAATGCGCCTTATACCCTATACCCTATACCTCACCTTATTCCTTATTCCCTTTGTCCAACTTGAGAAAGTAGGATTAATAGTTAATCGTGGATTGTGCGTCAGAAGAATTTGCGCTCGACGATGGTTGGTAATCTTAGCTCGAGCGAACCTCAAACCTCAAACCTTAAACCTTAAACCTTAAACCTAAAAATGTTTCAACCTAACCAGTTCCTCCCTTGAAAGAAATCTCCAGTCCCCCCGGCTAAGATTTTTTTTATCAAGACCGGCGTAAACAGAACGATCCAATTTTAAAACTTCGTAGTTAAGAGCTTCAAATATTCGGCGCACCACCCTGTTCCATCCAATGTGAATTTCAAGTCCGACGGTACGCTTGTCGTCTGAAATTATAGCGAGATCGTCAACAATTGCCTTACCTTCTTCCAGTTGAACACCCTCCAGGATTTGTTGAGCATCAGCTTTGGTGAGAGGTTTATCAAGTTCGACCCTGTAGATCTTTTTTACATTGTATGATGGGTGCATTAGCTTATCCGCAAGTTCACCATCATTGGTAAGCAATAGTAACCCCGTTGTGTTTCGATCGAGTCGGCCTACAGGGTACACCCGTTCTTTGACTTTGTTGCCAATAAGGTGCATAACGGTATTGCGTTCCTGCGGATCACTGGTAGTTGTGAGAAATCCTTTTGGTTTATTCAGCAGGATGTAAACAGGTCGTTCTGCACGGAGCACTTTGCCCTCATGCCGAACCTCGTCGCCAGGGTTGACCTTATAGCCCATCTCGGTAATTACTTTTCCGTTGACTGAGATCAAACCCATCTTAATCAATTCATCTGCTTCGCGACGTGAGCATACACCACTGTTAGCAATAAATCGGTTCAGACGTATTTTTTCCGTTTGTGCAGGCACTTTAAGATCCGGCTGAGATTTATCGTCGGATGCCTTTTTGAATTTACTAGCCTTCTTGCTAAATGGGCTTGCTGAAAATGAATCCCCTGAGTCATCGGACTTTTTATAAGGTCGTTCGCGACGCAAACCGGTAGACGCAGGGCCGCCACTTTTTGACTTAAATGCCGGCTTGCCTTCCCTCGGATAACGGGCTGCACGCTTCTTATCGTCGTAGTTTCCGGGGCTTTCTGATCTATTTCCTTTAAATCTTGAACGTTGATCGTTCGAAGGCCTTTGTTCTTTGCGGGGAGTTTCCTCTGAAGATCCGAACTTGCTCTTTGTGCCCGACCGAACACCACCTTTGCGAGGAGTCTTTGGATCGCTTTTCCATGGACGTGGGTTTTCAGAGCGACGATTGGGTGCTGACTTTCTATCCTGCTTCGAGTTGGAGGATGAATCTGATAGCCTCGGCCTTCGACCGCGTGAATTATTATGGCTGGACATCGGACTCCTTTTGTTCTAAGTTGTCCTCTTGATCTGGGGTTTCGCCGATTGAATTCACCTCGGCAACAAATTCTTTTGGTGTGGGTAGTTCGGAAATGTCATTGATACCGAAATACTCCATAAACTTGGACGTTGTGCCGTACAACATTGGTCGGCCAATCGTTTCTGCTTTCCCGGTGATTTCAATCAGACCTTTGTCAAGCAATTTCTGAACGGCATAGTCGCAATTCACACCGCGGATATTTTCGATTTCAGTTTTTGAAATCGGCTGTTTGTATGCAATGATTGAAAGAGTCTCCATCGCAGAAGTAGAAAGTCTTTTTTTCGACTGCTGCTTCAGCATGATCCCAATGCTCGTTTGGTATGAAGGCTTTGTGAGAAATTGATAACCGCCGGCCGACTTGAACAATTGGAACGAGAAATCGTCGGACTGGTATTTTTCATCCAGGCGCTGAAGAGCCCCTGTAATATCTTCTTCAGGAACATCGGCGTTAAACATTTCTGATAAACAGCCTTTGATCTCGCTGATCTTGATCGGGGCAGGCGAACAAAATATTAGCGCTTCAATATGATTTTGTAAAAAGTCCAAATTGCTTGGGTTTAAAATCAGTCTCCTCTTAGTCGTGCTGCATCATCTTGGCCTCTATCGACTGCGTCGTATGAGGAACCGCGATAAGGCGCTCTTTAGGAATCAATTTTCCGGTCACTGAGCAGATTCCATAAGTACCATTCTTTATGCGGATCAACGCGTTCTCAAGATTCATGATATATTTTTGCTGACGGGCTGCGAGCTGGCTAAGATTTTCCTTTTCAGCTGTTTCAGCACCATCCTCTAATACTTTCGTGTTCCCACCTGATGTGGCATCCGTACCCTCATCATTGTTGCGATTTAGGGTTTCTTTCAGGATCCTGTATTCATCGCGAGCTTTGTCGAGCTTTTTGTGAATCAGTCCTTCAAACTCTTTTAGTTCTTCTTCTGAATAGCGAGTTCGCGTATCAGTTGACGATGAAGTCGTCGTCTGTTTATGGGCAATTGGTCTTTGATTTGGCACAGGAAAAATACTTAATTGTGGGGGCGCAGGTTTCGGAGGAGCGACAGGCATTGGCTTCTCAACCTGAGGAACAGCAGCTTTGGGAAGCGGTGCTGGCCTCTCGATTTTTTCAACCTTTTCAATCTTTTCAACTTTAGGTGCAACTACCTTTTTTGGTACCTCTTTCTTCGGCGCCACTTTCTTTGGAGCTTCTTTTTTAGCCACAACCTTCGTTGCGGCCTTCTTTGGAGCTACTTTCTTAACGGCTTTAGGAGCAGCCTTCTTGACCTTTTTTGTCGCGGCCTTTTTCGCTTTAGCAGGCGCAGCTTTCTTAGTTTTCACTTTTGCAGTAGGTTTTGCCTTAGCGGATTTTTTTGCAGGCTTTGGTGATGACTTTTTGTTCTTAGCCATAATTCGTACTCCGTTTGGTAAAAGATGCGCAAAATTATGCGGTCAGCCACGAAAACAAAAAATATTGTTCAATTAATTCCATAATATTGATTTTGACCTTTAAAACGCTATCATTCTAATTCCCAGTTTGATACAATGAAATGGTTTTTGATAATTCTGCTTGCATTTCTTGGGTTCTCCTGCTCTAAAGATTCTGGACAGAAAGCGACTGAAGACCCCCTATCCCCGCCCCTAACAATCGTCGTGCACGGCGGGGCTGGAACGATCCGGAGGGCGAACCTGAGCGCTGAAAAAGAGGCAGAATACCACCAAAAGCTGCGCGAAGCGTTGGACACGGGCTATGCGATTTTAGAGAAAGGTGGTAAAAGTATTGATGCGGTCGTTGCAACAATCAAGATACTGGAAGACTCGCCATTATTTAATGCGGGAAAGGGTGCCGTATTTACTAACGATGAAAGAAATGAGTTGGACGCGGCTATCATGGATGGAAGCAACCTGATGGCCGGAGCCGTTGCAGGTGTTACCACTATTAAAAATCCAATAACGGCGGCTCAGGCTGTGATGACTCAATCAAACCATGTGATGCTTTCAGGTCGCGGCGCGGAAGCATTTGCTGAGGAGAAAGGTCTTGAAATTGTAGAACCTTCGTACTTTTTTGATTCGGCACGGTACCAGCAGCTCTTAAGAATTAAGAAGAACGAGCAGGCGTTCGCTGCGCAAGGAGATCAGAAGTATGGCACCGTAGGATGTGTGGCACTGGATAGTTTTGGCAATCTCGCTGCAGGCACCTCCACTGGTGGGATGACAAACAAACGATATGGACGAGTTGGTGATTCGCCCATAATCGGCGCCGGTACCTATGCTAACAACCAAACCTGCGCAGTATCGGGAACCGGATGGGGGGAATACTTTATTCGGTTGAACGTGGCCCACGATATACATGCCATGATGAACTATGGAGGCCTGTCGCTGAGTGAAGCTGCAGATTCTGTGATAATGAAAAAGTTGCCGCGCCTCGGTGGAGATGGTGGAGCAATAGTATTGGATCGACACGGAAATTTTGCCATGCCCTTTTGCACTGAAGGGATGTACAGAGGCTTTATCACCCAAAAGGGCGATGCAAAAACTTTCATATTTGGAACTGACCGTTAGTCGATCAGTCAAAAAGCTGCGGCAATTGCAATTCGGTGTCTATAACGCTTCACTGTGCCTTCGCTATTAAAGACCTCAAACCAGACCATGTATGATCCGATGCTTGCCTTTGAACCATCGTCGCGCGCTCCATCCCATCTATAAAAACCAGTGGTGCCGAGGATGTCATTGTTAGCAAGTTGCCTGACGCTGCGACCATGAGAATCAAATATTTTAATGTTTGCCACATACCCACCTTGCTCAAAATTGTAATGTATCAGTGCAAAATTTGGCTGACCCATCAAGGGACTGAAGATCTCAGGCTGTACTCTTACTGGTTCTTCACGTGCATCAAAGCCGACCAGGTTGGAATTTATCAGCCCCGGTGTAGCGAATCCAACGGAGGCGCTAGCTGATGCCCAGTTTTGGGGTAAGTTCGCGTCTGAGGCGCTTATTCGCTCGAGGGACACACCTTCATCATCTTTTAAGAATATGGAATGCATCTCCTTTGAATAGCGAAAAAAATCAATCTCGTTACCCTGGTCATCCATGAGAAGAACTGATCCGGAATCATCATTGAAAGAGGGCAGATCTTTCATTTGAAATAGATTTCCTTTTTGCTCCTGGATGTACTCACTCTCCAAAGCAGTTGTATTGGTGGTGATTGCCATATACTGACCGGGTTCCAGTATAACATCCGACATAGTCAGGATTGAAATCTTGTCGTTGTCGGGATTACCGATGGACCAGCCGCGCAAGTTGATAAATTTAGGGGACGTATTCAGTATTTCGACAAAGTCAACGCCAGTAGGCCTAGGGTTAAAAAGTATTTCGTTTATTCTTACATCCAGACTGTCGGCTTGCTCCGGTAATCCGAACGTCGCCTTGCTGTCGTCTTCAACAAGATTTCCTATACAATCATGCAAGTTACTAACGGATACGCTATACGAAGTTCCCTTCTGAATTTCTTTTAAGATTGATACATCAATCTCGGTCAGGGCAGGGTTGCTAAACCTGACTCCATGTATGTCGAGTGAAGGGCTGGTTTCTATGTGAAGGTCGATTGGCAATGGTTTTTCAAGTTTCTCGTTAAAACGAAGGCGAAGGGTAATAGAATCAACAGCCACAGCGCTGAGCAAACGTGGGCCAATAAGATCGGGTTTACTAGCGTGAATGGAGTTTACATACCCAGGTGTACCACCTTGAACATCCTCAGATGCCGCCCAGTTTTCATGTTCGCTGCAAAGATTCTCCGGATCAATTAACTCCAACGTCCAGCCACCATTTTCTTTGTCGGTATTGCGATACCATGATTGGTCATAATTCACGGAATCTATAAGGGCACCAGTTTTATCCTTTAACAACAGAACATCATCAGCATTATTCAGCGATGGAAATCCCTTGAGAAAAACTGTGTTTTGAAAGGCTTCAGACGAATTCTCTGGTGCTAGCACCGCATAACTTTTTGGCTTTAAGACATAGGTCGGCAACGTGGCTGAGGAACTCCCATCAGAGATTGTCCAATCGCTGAGGTCGAAGGTTCTGTCACTTCTGTTATAGATTTCCACAAATTCGGAGTCTCCCAATCCGATGTTGGGTGACGGATCAGCATATATTTCATTCACGATAACATCATCTACATCAGCAACGGCGAATGCTATATATTCAAATTCCATTTGGAAAGTATCAATATTGTTTGCATTCAGATCAGACACACCAGAAACGGCGATGGTATGACTCTGCTGGGGTAGCGCATCAGAAAACACGAGTAGAACCGTACGTCTATCATCTTCCAGTATGGCTTCCGTTGGGTGTATTGACTCATCAATAAGGTAATGGCCAACGGCTGTTGCAGATTGCTGGTCAAGCGGCTCAGAAAATACTAGTCTTATCTCCAAAGAAGAGACAACTTCCACTCGGGTGAGTGATGGAGGAACATTATCTACTGCCACGCTTCCCGTTACATTGAAGTTATCGAAAGAGAATTTATCAGCCCGGGTAGAAGTATATACGCAAACTACTCCGAAGTACGATGATTGCATGCTAGTGTCTTCCTGCGACATACCTTCAAGGTTATAACTTCCGCTTTCCGTAACGTCGGTGAATAATTTCCAGCCGGAATCATCACGCGTCACTTTCACTTTGCCATGAATGGATGACAGATTCAAAAGGTTATCCCTACCTTTTATTATTTCAGTTTGTTTCAAGTCATTTTGCCTGTAAAGACTAATGGCATCGCTTGTGCGACCCAGCATTACAAAATATCCGTTTAGAGATTTTGTTAGATCAGCCTGGTCCGATATAAGATAAACCTTTGCGTAGTTTGCACTGGAGGGATTGAACAAAAACGAAAAGTCAAAGTCCCAGGAAGCGGGATTGGATACCTCACTTGGTGAGGACAGATAAGCAACGCCATCCCTTTCACCTCCGTTGAGCATAAGCGTAGCGTTCGTTACTGAGAAAAGAGATTGGCTACCCGTCCAGGTGGGAGAGGATGTAAAATCGCCGTCTGAGAAATCATCGCGAAGCTGAGCTAACGCTAGTTGGGATAGAAGGGTGAACAGAATTGTAGAATAAATTCTAACAGTAAACGTTTGCATGTTGGAAACCCAACATATTTGCAGATTCTTTTTCATAAGCACAACGGGAAAAGATTAATTTTGCAGTCCTTAAATATAAATAAAAATGAAACTCGCAGTAGTAGGCGCAACAGGATTGGTTGGCCAGGAAATCCTTAAAGTTCTTGAGGAAAGAAGTTTTGTGTTTGATGAGCTCTATTTGATCGCTTCAGCTAAGTCTGTAGGGCAAAAGATAAAGTTTAAGGGTAAGGACTATACAGTAATAAGCATTGAAGATGGATGTAAGGCCGCGGCAGACATAGCTATCTTTTCCGCAGGGGGTGGAACATCGTTGGAATGGGCACCGAAATACGCAGAAGCTGGAACTATCGTAATAGATAACTCATCGGCATGGCGTATGGACCCGACCAAGAAATTGATTGTGCCGGAAATAAATGGTCATGAACTCACGATTGACGATCGCATTATCGCTAATCCCAATTGTTCTACCATTCAAATGGTGATGGCACTTGCCCCTCTTCACGTGAGGTATAAGCTAAAGAGAATCGTCGTTTCTACCTACCAGTCTGTAACCGGGACCGGTAAGGATGCGGTTCAACAAATGATGGATGAACGCAAAGGCGTGAATGGCCCTAAGGTTTATCCGCATCCAATTGATATGAACGCGTTGCCTCATATCGATTCCTTCCTCGACAATGGTTATACTAAGGAGGAAATGAAAATGGTTAATGAAACCCGGAAAATACTGGGTGATAATACCATCGGAGTAACTTCAACGACGGTGAGAATTCCCTCAGTCGGAGGTCACTCGGAAGCTGTAAACGTGGAATTTCATGAGGACTTTAACCTAAGTGAAGTTCGTTCCATATTGGCGACAACACCTGGTGTAATCGTACAGGATGATCCCAAGAACAATGTTTATCCTATGCCTATCAATTCGAAGAACAGGGATGAGGTATTCGTTGGCCGGCTTCGCAGGGATGAATCTCAACCCAACACGCTTAATATGTGGATAGTTGCAGATAATCTGCGCAAAGGTGCGGCGACAAATGCAGTTCAGATCGCTGAGTTTATGACTGAAAAAAGTCTTGTATATTAATATTCGAACCTCGTACAGGAGAAGCCCATTCGTGGGCTTTTTTTATGCCTTCAGAACAAGTATTGGAGAAAGGCATAAATCCCCAATATGATGAGAGCAATTCCCGGAACCTTTGGGATCCAACGGTTTTGAGTGAATTGCATACCGATTCTATTGGCGAGATAGATCAGTATCAAGAGCAAGGCCAGGGTTCCAAGGCAAACCCCCACAAGATAGCTGTGGAGTCCTAACGGTGTGGATAGATCAATCCATTTGAGACTGTTTAAATACGCGGTAACACCCACCCAGAACGGAATAGCAAGCGGATTCAAAATGCTGAGAACGATTCCGCGCAAATACCCATTGTCTGTAAATTTTGTTGTGAGCTTTGACGGTTTCGAAGGTGTCCATAAGGTTAGTATGCCAATCACGGTCATGACAATAGCCGAGATGAGCTGCATATTTTCAACAACAACTGGAGATGAGGTGATCCATTCGGCAAATTCGACTGCAATCCATCCATACGGATATTCCATAATAGAGGCCGTCAGAGCAAATCGCCATGCAACGCGTGTCTTTTTCTCCAAACCAAGTTGGACACATGTGAGATTAATCGTGCCGGGCGGTATGGATCCGATAAAGCTGAAAAAAAATGCGATCAGAAAATTCAGGCCAGCGATCATGGTAGCTGTGTTGCCGCTTTGAACTTCTTGTAATGCATGCGGGCTTCTTTAAAATTAATATACGATGCTCCGCGATTTACATTTTCTCTGGCAATTAGAAAAATGTTACGCCAATGGTCAATCAGGACGGCAATTGCTTTTACCAGTGAGAAATTCGGATCGTATATGTGCGCTGGCTCCGCACCACAACCGTTCAGTTCCACTACTTTTATTTTACCAGCGTACAAATCATCAATCGATGCGCACCTTAAATCATATCGTCCAAAATTAAAGCCACCAATTTGCTTGCTGATCTGATCGAAGGTTGCCGACAATCGTTCATCGATAAGGTGGTTGCCGTCCATAAACTTAGTACCGAGACAATGATTTCCGATGGAAACAAGTTCCTTTTTTTTGCCGTCATTTAGAACGACATCCAACTCGGCAGAATAACTTTTTTTCAATACCTCCCACCGCAGCCTCGCGCGTTCCTTTCTCAGGATAAGCTCGCGCAAGGTGGATACGCCATCTCCTGTGACAGACAACATTTCTTTCATTACAACGGACGTAACCCGACCTTTTGACCATTGAGGAAAGCGCACATAAAAAACCCCAAATTCCAACGGTAGGTCTACTAGCTCCTGGATGATGAAGGGATACCTCATTCTCTCCAGGTATGTTCTCATCTCACGTTCATTGTTGATACGCTCGACCATGAAACCGCGCTCACCGAGATCGGGTTTGAATATTAATGGAAAACGCAGTCCTGAATCTTGTATAAGTTTAAGAATGTGTTCTAGTCCGGATGCCGGATCAGCAAGAACTGTTATCGGTATATATTGATGCGGCACTTTTTTTAACACCTCATATTTTGATTCTCCGAACATACCGCCCATAGTAATACCAGGATTGGCAGCGGAAAAAAATACCAACGACCTTGCTCTTAGCGCCAGCCATAGATAATAAATCATTACCGGAAACTGGATTATGCCAAAGGGCCAGTATTCCCAACTTTTTAAACGGATAACAAAATTGCTTTGAGAAATTTTCTTAAGAAAAGACATTCTCAACGGTAGGACTAGTGTATGCTTGCAACTGATTTTTCTTTATACCGGATCGTCGATGCGGCGATGCCGAAGTCGGGGGAAAGTTGGACATACGGAGCTATTTCTTTAATACCGATTTTCATAATTGCCATGTGGTGAACAGCATGCTCGATATTATAAACTAATTCACGCGTGGCAGTGGTATCGATGGTAAGGTATGTTTCCTTTTCAAGATCATAACCAACTTCAAGTTTTAGCGACTTGTCGTCAAGCTTATTGATAAAATCAGAAATTTTGGTGATTGCGTTGAGTGCAACAAACCTGTCGGTTTCGACAAGCTTATCGTGGGCTCGCTTATCATAGTTGATCAAGCCCTTTTCGAACCCATGTTCAAAGCAAATGAAGAACTCCAACGTATGGCGTAGGTGTTGGCCTACCGTGGAATAACTTAATGTTTCCGCTGGTTTAACAAAATCAGAATCCTTAATCTGATGAACAAGATCGGTAAGTTGGAAAAGGATATTAGAACAGGCCTCAGTTAGGGTCATAGCTGCCATAAATTCATTCAATTTAAGTCAATTGACATCATTTTTAAAAATTTTGCCTCAAGGGGTCTTACGGTAAACCCTATCTAACAATATCCATCCAATTATGGTCTGCCATCGGTTTTAATTTTTTTTCGTCCTTGTTCCAGGACTCCAGTGTGTTGTTGCCCCAGAAATTGTAGAACAGGTATACCCTTCCGTCAATTATTTTAAACGTTTCGGGATCAACCTTCACCTTCTCACCACTTTCACCCATTGCATAAGCGCACCAGCCACCATATGCCGGTTCAAACTTTTCCGGATTGGCTTTAAACCTCTCAAGGTTGGCCGGCGACGAAAAGAGGTATGTTATGTCCTTGTAAATAAATCTGAAACGATCATTACCCTCCCGTGGTTTCGCATCAAAGTAACTGACCGGGTCATAACCATCCAGCGCGATATTCTTTTTGACATTGAAATGAGCTTTCCTTAATTCCGCAGACTGTCCGAAAACGGTACAAATTGAAATACTAAAAATAAGAATCGCGGCTTTAATTTTCATAAGTTGTTTAAATTACGTGTGGAACACAAAGTTGGATTTCTGGTAGGGGATTATTTGTCAGGTGTTTTACAAATCGAATTGAATTTCAAAAGGGCCACCGCAAAATTTATGAGGATCCTGGTTTCTATATTATTTCTCCTGGCCGTCAGCCCATGCTTTGCACAAACTGATGACCTTTCCGCTACCGCCAATGGTTTGTTGAAGTTGATGGATGAGGAACTGAAATCACAGATTCAATTTAAGTTTGATGACGCGGAGCGGTTCAACTGGCATTATGTGCCCAGGGGCCGGGAGGGAGTATCATTGCATGATCTTTCACAGGCACAATTCGATGCTGCGTTGAAACTTTTGAAAGTTTCGCTAAGTGTTCAGGGGTATAAGAAAGCTACCGACGTCATGGCCCTGGAAAACGTTTTAAGAGAGGTAGAAGACCGGCCCACAGATGATGCATATCGGGATCCCAAAAAATATTATTTCACAATTTTTGGATCTCCTTCCTCAGACCATCCCTGGGGATGGCGGCTTGAGGGTCACCACCTTTCGCTGAATTTCTCTGCCATAGATAATAAGTTAGAATCGTCGACACCCTCTTTTATGGGTTCGAACCCGGCTGTTGTACCATCGGGAAGTCGTAAGGGTGACCGTATCCTAAAGGATGAGGCTGATCTCGGCTTCGCTCTTCTCAATTCGTTTTCCTCGGCGCAGTTGAAAACGGTGGTTATCTCAGAAGATGCCTATCCGGATATTCTTTCTGAAAATAAACGGAAGGCGGTTCTTCTTAATCCTGCCGGGATCTCCTACAGGGACATGAGTGATCAACAAAAGAAAATGCTGATGGCACTGTTGGACGTGTATGTAAAAAATTATGAGCTTGGATTTTCGACAACGCTTATGAATAAAATAAAGAAAGCTGGAATCGAAAATCTTAGTTTTGCCTGGGCAGGAAGTCTGAAACCCGGGCGAGGACATTATTACCGCATACAGGGTCCTATGCTTCTAATTGAGTTTGACAATACTCAAAACAATGCAAACCATATCCACTCCGTTGTAAGAGATCTGACCAATGATTTTGCAGACGATATCCTTCGTGAGCACTACGCAAAGGAGCATGCCAAGCAATAGCACTTGAGTTATGAAGATTTTATCTCTTAGGCTTAAATTTAAGTAAGGAATAAGGAGTAAGGAATAGGGAATAAGGAGCAATAGGGAATTGGAATTAATAGGAATTGAATTACGTCAGGACTCACCCTTATTCCTTATTCCCTATTCCTTTTCTCAGAACTCTACAACATATGACAAAACCGGCCTAGTCAAAAAGAGAAAATCGATCAGTCTTGCAGTTGGCCGCGCATCACGCGATCGTAAGTGATAAAATCAGTATTTACAGGTTCCATTCCCTTTTGACGCAACAGCATGGCTATCTGCGCCCGGTGATAGGAAGAGTGGTTCACCAGGTGGATCATTATGGTTTCCACATTGTTGGTATAGGCGTCATTGACATAATTCCGGTAAGACAATTCACGATCAAAATTTTCTGTGCTTTCAACAAATTCCAGCCATTGCTTTCCGGCCTCTGGCGTCATTTCCAGAATTTGCGCGAGGCTGTAAGATCCCCACAACTTTACATTCGGAGCAGGAAGTCCCTTAATACGGTGCAGCCATAAGAATTGCGCTGCTACGATGTGACCCATCAGTGTAAGTACTTTTTCATCTTTCACATCCTGCGCTTTAAGACATTTAAGCACACGATCATTTGCCCAGGCGTTATACTCATAAAGTTTAAGGAAATATTTTTTCATGACGCAATTAGAATGGCTACAAATCTAAAATCAATTTAGGTTGTTTGGTAGAGCAAATATGATTCTTTTTGATGCCTTCCTAAAGATGCACGCGGTCAAGCATCCAACCGGTGATGCTAAAACGCGCCTTTGTGGCGGGAAGCACTTCATGTTCGATGAGGTCGCTTCTAAAACAAACGAGTCGCCCGGCGACAGGAAGTACATCTACAGGCATTTCGGAAAGCCACATGCGCAATTGTCCACCATATTCCAGGCGCCAATCTTCGTTTAGATAACAAATAATTGAAAGCTTTCGGTGATCGTCGCGGCTAAATTGGTCAAGATGCCGCTTATAAAATGTGCCTCGTGGATAAATGGTCATGTGCACCTCAATATCCTTGAGGCTTAGGAAAAGAGTTTCGTTAAGGTGCCGTATCAAATTTTGAAGTTTCGTAAGGTAAACGCCGATTGGCGCAGGTGAAGAACTGTTGTCGATCCATTTTATATAATCTCCCCGGATTGCTTTGTTAATCTGATGGCCCTGATCTTTTCCAATTCCAGCCTTTTTAAAATGTGCAAACCAATCCTGAAATTCATTTATCGACAAGATGGCATTAACCTCTTCTGCACTAAGGAACTGATCGGCCACCGCATATCCCTGTTCTGCAATACCATCGGTAATTTGGTCAAATGTAGGGTTCACAAAGAATTGATACTTTCGTGCAAATAAACCAAAGTGCCAATAATGTAACAATTTGTGCCGCTCAAAGTCTTAATAACATTATGAAGAGAAGTCAGCGACTTAATGCCAGTCAAGTATTGCAATCTTTCGGGTCCCGATTTTGGTGGTTTACTGTATTCATCTCGTTAGCACTCCCTTTCCTTGTTTCCGCTTGCAAGCGACCAGACGAGAAAATTGTCTTGCGGAGAATAAAAGATGTAGTCGTCGATGCAACTTCTTCGCCAGTGTTAAAAGCGAATGCTGTTTTTTTCAACCCAAACGATATGCGGGGGAAGTTGAGGAGAATTAACGTCGACATTTTTGTAGATGGCAAGAAAGCCGCTTCAGTCAACCAGATGTTGAAAACCGTAATTCCCGCGAATGCTGAGTTCTCCGTTCCTATCGAAGTAAAGTTGGCAATAAAAGAGTTGGGCTTTATGGATACCATTCTAGGCGTGATCGGGGGTAAGAAGTTCGAGGTGCGCTACGAGGGTACCTTGAAACTATCGTACCACGGCTTTCCAATCAATGTTCCGGTCAACTACAGAGACGAAGTCAGAATTAGATTTTAGAACAGGCACAGAATTGGGCATGTGCGCGGATCTCATGCCGAACAGGCTTGTTGAGAAGCAGATAGCAATCGCTACAACTATCCCAACTATTAATAATATGATCCTTTTTGCAAACATAAGATGCGCAAGCATATCCAATAGACACTAAAAGTATGCGGTGGGTTGTATGGAGCGAAAAAAAATATTCTGAGTTGTAGATTGTTGCTGCTGGATTGTTGGTAAAGTTGGGCACCACTATATACACTTATCAACTGTATGGCTAAACAAACGCGCTTTGACCAGTAATAGCGCGTCCAACAATAAGTGTATTAATCTCTTTTGTTCCCTCATAGGAATAAATCGCTTCTGCGTCGGCAACGAATCTTGCTATGTCATAATCGATAAGAATACCATTTCCGCCAAAAAGCTCTCTCGCATGACTAACAATATCCCGTGTTCGCAGCGTACAAAAGACTTTAGCGAGTGACGCTTGCTCGTCGGTAAGCTTACCATTATCCTGCAACTGCGAGAGTCTGCAAACCATTGTTTGCATAGCCGTAAGGTTGCTTAACATCATTACGAGGAGGTCTTGCACCATTTGAAAACTGCTGATGGTCCTGCCAAATTGTTTACGCTCATTTGTGTAGCGCAAGGCACTTTCGTATGCACCGCGCGCGCAACCGACTGCCTGCCATGCAACGCCAGCTCGTGTCATCCGCAAAACTTTGGCGGTATCCTTAAATGAATGAGCGATCTGCAACCGATTCACTTCCGAAACTTCACAGTTTGTCAATGTAATCAGCGCATTCTGAACGATGCGCAAGGCCATTTTTCCTTTAATTTTTTCGGCCTTGAAACCAGGATTGTCCTTTTCTACAATAAATCCTTTAACATTTCCATCATCGAGATCGCGCGCCCAGATGATCACCAGATCAGCAAAGGTTGCATTCCCTATCCATTTTTTTTGGCCGTTTAGTATCCATGTTTCCCCGTTCCTTTTACAGGTGCACGTCAACCCTCCGGCTACTGCTGATCCGACCTCTGGCTCCGTAAGACCAAATGCTCCGATGAGTTCCATTTTCTGCATGGATGGAAGCCACTTCATTTTTTGTTCCTCAGACCCGCAGTAATAGATCGAGCCCATTGCTAATCCGCTCTGTACTCCAAAGAAAGTTGATACCGAGCAATCTACACGGGCCATCTCCATTGCGAGAAAGCCTTCGAGCAACGACGATCTTCCCGGACAACCATAGCCTTCAAAGGTCAACCCACAAATGTTGAGCTTTGCCATCTCAGGAATAATTTGATGGGGGAATTCATCCTTTAACCAAAAGCTGTTGACAATGGGCTTAATCTCCCTTTGCATGAACTCCCTTACCTGGATCTGCGTATCCCTTTCTTCTGGAGTCAGAAGTTGATGAAGATCATAAAAGTCGGTGTCGACTTCAGGGAACTCGTGCTTCTTCTTACCTCCTTCGAGAAATTTTAATAGCTTTTGCAAATCTTCTTCCTTCATGCTGCTGACCAGCCCAACCATTTTGTTCAGGTCTACTTTTTCAGCGAGTTGACCTAGTTTCACAAAATCAAGGTTTTGAAGTATACCTACAGATGCTTTTATTTTCTTGAGGAAAGACATGGCCAGGAATGGATGAGGTTATTGGATTAACTAATTGAGCAGTTTGTCAAAAGTGTTGGTCGCCACAAAATGATAATTTGGCCGCGCTTTCTTATAGATGCTTCTTGCCCGTTGCAGCCCCTCATCTGTTTTGGCCAGTTCATTGTACAATGGATTTAGGAATTTTCTGCGGCCTGTGTGAATGAGAAAATCTTCAAGCCGCGCATTTGCCTTTGAATAGTTGTGCCGGATTGCAAGCGTTAGCCATGCCGTTAGAATTTCTGAATTTCCCGAGGCTGTGAACCTTCCGAAATTGTCCAGAGCATCCATTTCTGAAGTCGATAACGAACCGGGTAGGTTGCGTAAGAAATGAAGCCATTCGTGCGTGCTCCACTGTGCAGCACCATTACGATCAAGCTGACTTTTATTCTCTCTCCAGCTTGCAATGACGTTATCTACCTTGTTGAATCTTTCCGAAACCGGTGTAGGACCATCGGCCGGTAGGCCTTCCGTGAAAATCCATTCATTGATATGATCATCTCCAATATTGATTTTGTATTTCGAGTCATAATAGTGCTTTAAATATGTAATGAAGCCTTCTGTATCCATTGCATGGAACGCGTTCTCATTAAAGTAGTCTTTCACGAAGTTGTCGAACTTGTCTCTGCCGTGCTTTTCTTCAATGGATCGTAAGAAAAAATATCCCTTGTTGTAGGCGATATCCGTAACACCTTCATCCGGGTTTCGTCCCTCCAGCTTCAGTTTCAATTTTGTGTCCTCATATTCTCCTTTTTCCTTAAGGTCATCGACAGTCTTTCGCAGTTCCTGCAACGAAAGCATGGCCAGCATTTCAGAATAATCTTTTCCGTACAACTTTTCCATGATGCGATGTTCAAAGTATACAGTGAACCCTTCGTTGAGCCAGAAGTCATTCCAATTCGCATTTGTTACGAGGTTACCGGACCAGCTATGCGCAAGCTCATGTGCGATGAGTGATGTGAGAGAACGATCGCCAGCCAGGATAGTTGGTGTTGCAAACGTTAACCTCGGATTCTCCATTCCGCCAAATGGAAAACTTGGTGGCAACACGATCACATCATATTGATCCCACCGATAATCCCCATATAGCTCCTCCGCGCCTGCAATCATTTTTTCCATGTCTGCAAATTCCCAGGCAGCAGTGTCAACCCTGGAAGGTTCCGCATAGACGCCACTTCTGTCGCTGATCGCCTTGAATCCAATATCACCTACAGCAAGTGCGAGGAGATATGAAGGTATGGGTTGCTTCATCTTGAATGAATAAACTCCTGTTCCATTCTTCTCCTTTGGATTTTCAGCACTCATTAATGCCAACAGTTCTTTTGGCACAGTCACCTCGGCATCATAAGTGAATCTAATGCTGGGCGAGTCCTGGCATGGCACCCAACTCCTTGCGAGAATTGCCTGAGATTGTGTAAACAAAAAAGGACTTTCAGAATCAGCTTGCTGAGGAGACAGCCACTGCAACGCCTCACCATTGGGACTGGTTTTATAAGTTATCGAAACGGTCTTGGTCTTTTGACCAAGTGGAACGGAAAGAGCCTGCCCAAGTATTGGATCAGACGATTCCATTTTATATTCAGGATTCTCGTTGTCATCTAGAGAAACTTTTTCGACTTCGAGGCTATTGGTATCGAATATGATTTTGTCGGCATCGTCGCTGCGATCTATCGTCCACGTTGCAGTGGCACGAATTGTCTTTGTTTCAAAATCGACGGTCGCTTTCCATTCGAGATGGCTAACCCGGGCTTCGTCTGGATTTGAAAAGGAATGTGGATCTCGCTTCATAACAGTTTGTTCGCGCTTGGTCTCTTTACAACCTAAAGCGACTAAAATTAGGATAAAACAACATTGTAAGGACTTCATAGGCGTACATATTCGTTACAGTTCATCGGCTCACATCAAAATTATTTATGGATATCAAGGCGTTGATCGATCTACTCCACTAAACTACAGGAAATAATAGATCAGCACCCTGACAATGTTGGATAGTACGTACTGGTATAAATCCGCGCTTACTTGCGGGCTTCTATGCTCTGATTCCATTCATATACCTTGTCTGATATCTCGCTGAGAAGATTAGGTTTTTTCTCAAGCGCATTACCGATGACAATCATGTCGGCACCCGCTTCAAGCGCGTTCAATGCCTTTTGGCTGGAATTGATTCCACCACCAACGATCAACGGAATATTAACGGATTTCCGCACAGCAGCAATCATTCGCACGCTGATTTCCCTTTCTGCACCACTGCCCGCGTCAAGGTAAATTGACTGCAGTCCAAGCATCTCTCCTGCCATGGCGGTGCAGGCTGCCAGAGAGTACTTGTCATCTGGAATAGGTGTAGTGTTGCTGATATAAGCGACCGAAGTTATTGGTCCCGAATTGATGAGGATGTATCCTGTTGGAATAATCTCAAGCTTGGTATTTTTCAGAATTGGAGCAGCGATTACATGTTGACCAATCAATAACTCCGGATTTCTTCCGGAGATAAGCGAAAGAAAAAGCAAGGCATCAGCATTGGGTTCAACCTGCATGAAATTGCCAGGGAATAGCACAACAGGTATAGTAACGTTATCTTTGATTAGTCTTACAACCTGTCCAAGGTTGGACGTAGTAATCAGGCTGCCGCCTACAAAAAAGAAGTCGACGCAGGTCTCGGCTGCCAGGTTTGTAAGGTGCAGTAACTTTGAAGGTTCTTCAATTTTATCTGGATCAACGAGAACAGCGATCGATTTTTTTCCGTCTCTGCGGCGATCGCGCAAGGTTTTAAGGATGCTCATTCTTGGGCTCAGCTTCCTTGTTGAATTGTGATTGCAGGTATTCCGCCAATTTGTCTTTCGCAAGGCTCAAAAGGAAGACGGTTGCTTGCGCAGCCAGGGCTGAACCGATCTTCGATGCAATTCCCGGCTCCGAATCCTTTTGCAAAGAAACACCAGCAGTTGCTTCAGCATCAGCGTTCAATGCTTTAAATTTCTTTCGCGCTTTGCGTTTCGATGATGATTTAAAAAACATTCTCGCAACGACATAGGTAACAGCAAGCGTACCACCGATGATCACGGCGTTGGTAACGATTCTTTCGGTGTTCTGGGTTATCGTTTTGAACTCCTCGTCGAGCTGCTTTTTATACTTTTCAGTTTGCTTAATCAGCAAATCTTTATCATCGTTCGTTTCCAGCAATTCCATATGATTACTCTTTCTTTTTCTTCATGGCATCGACTAAATAACCCTGCAGTTTCTCCCCAATCGTTTCTCTAAAAGCAAATATTAGCACTGAGACCAACAGGTAGAATCCCGCTACAATTGCAAAACCGGCGGAGGCGCCCAGGGATTCTGCAATAAGGTGAGCTACTGCGACACTGATCAAAACGATGAACAATGTGAAGACGGCTCCCATAAGTATAAACAACAAAACTTTGGATAAGGTCTTCGCGACATCCTCTTTAAGTTCAAGCTTCGTAAGCTCGATTCGAGCCTCCACATAGCCGGTGATGTTTTCAATCAGGCTATCCAACTTCAAAAATTTCAATACTGAATCTTTTAACACGCGGTAATAATGTAATAATGCAATATAGAGAGAAGAATTGTAAAATGACGGGAGATCAGCGTGTTTCGAAGCCAACTACTCTTTCCAACACCTTTGTTTTTTCTTGAGACGAGGTAACCTCATGCTGCAGATATACCTTGTAGGGTGCACTGACATAATAGCGGTGTACAAGTGAGTCGCTGACCCCGTTGTAAACAACCGTGGACACATATACCGAATCAAAGCTTATGTTAGAGATGCTCATAGAAGGCAGGATTGATTCAATGCAAGATTTGTAAGTCCCCTTCTCGTCTTCACCATCCCAGCAGAAGCCTGGCTTATTGAATAAAAACATCGACTTTCCAATAAACAAAGTATTGTTTCTGACTGTTACGGGGTAGATCTCATTGGGGAGCGCGTTTTCATTTTCGCCGTCGTAAAACTTCATCCATTCGCCGCTTTGAGTTCTTCTGTCAAATTGAGCGAGAAGCCTGTACCGCCTTGGAGCCGCACCATCAAATTGTTCATAGGTTAATTCAATCCTCTGGATCGAACCTTGACTAAGTAATATGAGCGAAAACGGCAGAAAGAAAAATGTAGTTAGCAAATAGACCAGCCCAGCCAACCTATACTTTAACGTAAGCTTTCCCATCGCGCGGGCAAGGGCAATTGGTATTTTGCGCAAAAGCGACAAAGGAAAAAATACAAGTACCCCAATGCAGTTGAACAGGAAGTGAACAAGGGCAATACTTAGTGTTTCGGAACTGTTCGTATATAGCAGGGCTGCGATGATGGCAGTTACCGTGGTTCCTACGTTAGCACCCATGATGAAGGGAGCCGCCTGCTTCAACCTTACAATTTTTTTTGCCACTATGGGTACAACGACTGACGTAGTGATAGTGCTGGAACGAATTGCAGATGTGGTGATGAGACCCCAGGCAAAAGATTTCAACGGACTCTTGAAAAAGAAACGACTAAAAGTTTCTGGAAGCCGTGCATCCAACAAGTTCGATATTAGTCTTCGGAAAATCAGAACTGAAACGAACAACAACACTAGTGCAACAGTAGCTAGAAAAAAAGGGACTGGGATAAACTTGATGAGAAACCCTGTTATCCATTCAAAACTTATCCAGGAATGGGGAGCCGGGTTGGCAATGACAGTTTCACCTGTGTGAAAGAGATTGGAAATACCCTGTGCCATTGATGACAAGAATCCATAGTGATACTCGAGCGGAAAAAGAATGATGACGGTGAGGATATTAAAAAAGTCGTGATAGGTCCCAGCTGCGACTGCCCGTCTGAATTCGTTCTTCTTGTTTATAAACCCCAGCGAAACAATCGTGCTGGTGATCGTGGTCCCTACGTTTGCTCCCATTATAACCGGCGTCGCATTCTCGAGAGTGATAGATCCAGAGGCAACGAGTGCAACTGTTAACGCTGTAGTAGTGGAACTGCTTTGTAATATGGCAGTGATAAGCAGTCCGATGAATAATCCAGTGAATGGGTTAGCGGTTGCAAAAACGATTGTGTCAATTGCATTTTTGCCTAAATGCTGGAGCGATGATGTCATCAGATCTAGTGCGAGAACGAATAGCAGGAACGTCCCGGCGATGTACAGGCCAATTCGGATGTTGTCTCTGGTTTTGTCCTTTTGGGCTATTATCTGATTGCTTTCCAATATAGAATGGGTTGGTTAAAAATACGCGAAAAGACAGAGCGCGACCATTTCTTAACAATAACTTAATAATGGCGTGCGAACCGTTGCCTTTCCAAGCACCGACGCAGAGGAATGGTCTGTAGTCATTGTCCAATCTGATCTTAAAATCCTATTTTTGCCGGACTATAAATAAAGTGAACATGGCAAAGATGGTGGTTTATTCCGACAAGGCACCTGAACCGATTGGTCCTTACAGTCAGGCAATTCAATTTGGTAACATGCTCTTTGTGAGCGGCCAGATCGCTATTGAAAAAGCGTCAGGGAAAATTATTACTTCAGATATTGAAGCAGAGACTGAGCAGGTGATGACGAATCTTTCGGAAATTCTGAAATCGGCCGGCGCGGACTTTCAGAATATTGTAAAGACCACCATTTTCCTAAAAGACATGAACAACTTCCCGCGCGTTAATGAAGTATATGGAAGGTACTTTAAAGATGCGCCGCCGGCCCGCGAGACGGTTGAAGTAAGCCGCCTGCCGAAGGATGTGAATGTCGAAATTTCCTGCATTGCGCTGAAGTGACACTTCTTCCTGAAGAACGTGAAACTCTGGTCGTATCCCATGATTGGGACGAGGTGATGCTGCGAATCAATCAGATCGTTTCGCCGGAAATCGTCAGTTCAGGTGCACAGCCGGGCCCGCTCACAGGATGGATAAAGGATGACCGGTTTCAATTAATTATCAGGCAAAGGCGGATCAACAGTTTCGTACCAATGGCGGAGGGGACGATTGCTCCGACCAGCAACGGGTGCGTCATTTTCTTACGATACAGATTGATGCCTTTCACCCGCCTTTATCTTCTTTTGTGGAGCATCATTGCACTTGTTTCCGGTGGGTTTCTGGCGATTTATACTAGCAACATAGTTATCGGACTTATCACCCTGGCGTTAATTGCCGCGATACATGCTGTGGCGTGGGCCAATTTCAGGATCCATATGCGACCGCTGCATGATATAATTTTTAAGGTTATGGGGTAGAATTAACTGCCTGTTGGCATCAAGCCTGCGATGTAGAATCGGTCCAACAGTAAAGAATATGCAACGCTGGACAATAACAGAGCACAAAAGTAAGGCGACCCTTCCTCCTTAAGTACCCGGGGCGGGAGTTGAACCCGCACGACGTTTACTCCGTTCTACTCTTCATGCTTTTGATACGCCTCTCGATTGCTCTAGCTTCCATATAAGACAGATCCTCAATAAGGAGAAAAAGCTGCCAGTCACTGGCTTTGGTTGTAAAATTCGAGGGATAAACCTTTTCA
>JAEZBX010000063.1 GCA_023412765.1 Bacteroidota bacterium | reverse complement strand
CGGGCCTGCGGCTGAACTGGACTATTTCGGGATTCTATACGCTTAAAAAGGAAAAAGCGCTATTGCGAATTGAGCAATCAAACCTGGACCTTCTGCAAGAGACCTTTGTGTACAATACGAAAATTTCGTTGAAGAGTCACAGCAGTGAGGTCGACAAGCTCAAAGATGTACTTGCATCTGATGATGAAATTATCAGACTCCGTGAAAAGATTACTCAAACTGCATCGGCACAACTTGAAAATGGTGTAATCACTTCGAATGATTACCTCAGGGAAGTAACGGCAGAAGACCAGGCAAGGCAGAACATGATCGTACACGAAATACAGCTTCTGCTCGCCCAATACAACTTGCAGACTACGGCTGGAATTTAACTAACGCATCAATCAAAAATTTACATCATATTATGAAACCATTTGCTATCGCTCTTACAACTGCACTTCTTCTCGCAGCCTGTGCGCATGATGAAAATATATTCGACGCGACTGGCACATTTGAAGCAGTGGAAACTATTGTCTCTTCGGAAGCCTCTGGCACTATCCAGTCACTGAATATCCGCGAGGGTCAACAACTTAAGAAGGGTACTCAGGTTGGCTATGTCGATAGTACCCAATTGTACTTAAAGCGCAAGCAATTGCAAGCACAGATTCGCTCAGTACTAAGCCGTCAGCCAAACATTTCAACACAGCTTGCTGCGCTTTTCGAGGAATTACAGCAGGCTGAGCGCGAGCAACGAAGAGTAGCGAGTTTATTGAACGCTGACGCAGCTACAAAAAAACAATTGGATGATGCCACGACGCAAGTCAATATCGTGAAGAGAAAAATTGCTGCACAGGAATCGTCCCTGGGGATAACAATGTCCAGCTTGCGAGAAGAAACATTGCCACTGCAAGTTCAGATAGAACAGACCAATGATCTTCTGGATAAATGCCGAATCGTAAATGCCATCGATGGTACCGTGCTCACCAAGTATGCTGAGGCATTTGAAACCACAACTGCCGGAAAGCCCTTATATAAAATTGCTGATTTATCCACGCTTGTCTTAAGGGCCTACATCACGGGAGATCAATTCTCAGGCATTCAATTAAATCAAAAAGTTACAGTCCTTGTGGATGCGGAAAACGGATACAAAGAATACGCAGGCACAGTACAGTGGATAAGCGACAAAGCTGAATTCACCCCGAAGACGATTCAAACCAAAGACGAACGCGCCAACCTTGTTTATGCCGTAAAGATCGCCGTAAAGAACGATGGATTTCTCAAGGTAGGAATGTATGGCGAAGTAAAGCTATAAGAATTATGGAAGCAGAAGCAGTACTGGCTCAGGATCTCACTAAAGTGTACGGAAAAGAAAAAATGATAGCCGTTAACCGTGTATCATTTTCTGTGAAGTCAGGCGAATTGTTCGGCCTTATCGGACCCGATGGCGCAGGCAAAACCAGTATCTTCCGTATGCTCACAACGTTATTGCTACCCGACGGTGGTACGGGTACTGTTGCTGGATTTGATATTGTGAAAGATTACAAGAAAATTAGAAACGCAGTTGGATACATGCCGGGGAAGTTTTCTCTTTATCCGGACCTCACCGTAGAAGAGAATTTAAACTTCTTCGCTACTGTCTTCGGAACCACCATAAAGGAAAACTATCACCTGATAAAAGACATATATGTGCAGATCGAACGATTCAGGGATAGGAGGGCAGGAAAACTATCGGGTGGAATGAAGCAGAAGCTTGCGCTGTGTTGTGCGCTTATCCATAAACCAACAGTGTTGTTTTTAGATGAACCTACCACAGGTGTCGACCCGGTTTCCAGGAAAGAATTTTGGGAAATGTTAAAAAGGCTAAAGCAGGAGGGCATCACTATCGTGGTTTCAACTCCATACATGGATGAGGCTACCCTTTGTGATCGCATTGCGCTCATACAGAGTGGGAAGATACTTTCAATAAATAGTCCCGGGGAAATAGTGAACTCCTATGGCGAAACGCTGTATGCCGTTAAGGCAAACAATATGTTTTCACTCCTTAAGAACTTAGGCTCATTTGGTAGTACTATCGACAGCTACGCATATGGGGAATATGCGCATGCAAGATTTCGCGAGCGTACCGATGTGTCAGAGTTGAAAAAGTATTTAACGAATACTGGGCTGGAAGACGTCGACATTCATGAGGTTCAGCCGACCATTGAAGATTGCTTCATTAAACTTTTGAAAAATTGATTTATGACCACTGCTATAACGACTGAGAACCTGACGAAACGCTTCGGCAATTTCATAGCCACTAACAATATTTCTTTTGAAGTCTATCAAGGAGAAATTTTTGGCTTCCTCGGCGCAAACGGCGCAGGAAAGACAACAGCCATGCGAATGCTCTGTGGGTTATCAACGCCTTCCTCTGGAAATGCTACGATTGCAGGATTTGACATATATAAAGAAACTGAGTCTATCAAGAAAAACATCGGATACATGAGTCAGAAGTTTTCACTTTACGATGATCTCACGGTGTTAGAGAACATTGAATTCTTCGGAGGTATATATGGCTTGTCCGACAATCAATTGAAATCTAAAAGTGAAGAGTTGATCGAGAGATTGGGACTTGAATCTGAATCAAAAAAGTTGGTTGCATCTCTACCCCTGGGATGGAAGCAGAAACTTTCATTTTCCGTTGCAGTGCTTCACGAACCAAAAATTGTATTTCTTGACGAGCCGACAGGCGGAGTTGATCCGGTGACACGAAGACAATTCTGGAATTTGATTTATGATGCCGCACATCGCGGTGTTACAGTTTTCGTCACTACTCATTATATGGATGAAGCGGAATATTGTAACCGCATTTCAATTATGGTCGATGGAAAAATTGAAGCGTTGGACACTCCCTCCGGATTAAAAAAACAATTTGAAGCAGGCTCGATGGATGAGGTGTTTTACCGACTGGCGCGCGGTGCAAAACGTGCCGATTAAACAGCAATGATATGACACAGTTTGCCACTTTTCTCAAGAAAGAATTCGCGCACGTTTTGCGCGATCGGAAGACGCTGCTGATTTTATTTGGCATGCCTATAATGCAGATCCTCATTTTTGGATTTGCTCTTACCAATGAAGTTAAGAATGCCAAAATCGTAATTGTAGACAATGCTAAAGACATTGCGACGCAAAAAATTATTACCCGTATTGAGGCTAGCCGCTACTTTGAGATAGAACGTGCCATGATGAGCGCAAACCAAATTGAAGACGCGTTTCAAAAGGGAGTGATTAAGCTCGCCGTCGTATTTCCAGCCGACTTTAACCAGATATTAGTACACCAGCATACCGCACAAGTTCAAATCATAGCTGACGCCTCCGACCCTAATACTGCCAATACGTTGACTAATTATGTTTCATCGATTGTGCAGGATTTTCAAAAGGACATCGATGCCTCGAATGTAACGCCATACCGGATCATTCCAGAAATGCGGATGCTATACAATCCGCAACTCAAGGGAGTTCACAATTTCGTACCAGGAGTAATTGCTCTTGTGCTGATGCTTATATGTGTTATGATGACCGCAGTGTCGATCGTGCGAGAAAAGGAAACTGGTACTATGGAGATTTTGCTCGTCTCTCCCTTCAAACCAATAATGGTGATGGTGTCGAAAGCCGTTCCATATCTGATACTGTCACTAATTAACGTGGGTTCAATTTTGTTGCTCAGCATATTTGTCTTGGGTCTGCCGGTAAATGGAAGCATCCTATTGTTGTTCGCGGAGAGTACATTATTTATCATAACGTGTCTTACCCTCGGGATTTTCATTTCGGTCAAAACAAATTCGCAGCAGGTAGCCATGCTCATATCGCTTATGGGGATGCTGCTGCCGACAATCTTGTTTAGTGGCTTTATGTTCCCAATTGAGAATATGCCCGTAGCACTTCAAATTTTTTCAAATGTTGTTCCCGCGAAATGGTTTTACATCATTGTCAAATCAATAATGATCAAGGGTGTGGGTTTTTCAGGTATCTGGAAAGAAACCTTGATTCTATTTGGGATTACATTATTTCTGCTTGCCGTAAGTTTGAAAAATTTTAAAATACGTCTCACATGAGAACCATCAGATTTTTGTTGCAAAAAGAATTCCGGCAGATTTTTCGGAATCGGATCATCTTGGCCATGATTGTGGCGATGCCTGCAATTCAGCTCATGATCTTGCCTCTCGCTGCTGATTATGAAGTAAAGAACATCAACATCGCTGTTGTTGACAACGATCGTTCTGCATATTCGCAGAAATTAGTTTCAACGATTACAGCTTCCGGATATTTTCGACTTACTGGCTTCAACAATTCATTCGATGAGGCTTTTAGTTTAATTGAGAAGGATGATGCGGACCTCATATTGGAGATTCCATCTGGTTTCGAACGCAATCTTATCCGCGAAAATCAGGAGCAGTTGTTTATCGCAGTGAATGCGATCAACGGCGTCAAGGCGAGCCTGGGCGGATCATACCTCTCTTCAATCGTTAAAAATTTTAACCGTGACATTCGCCTGGATCTTATTCCACCTACTACGGTTTCTCAAAATCCTTCGGTCGAAATCGTATCTTCAAATTGGTTTAATACATTGCTCAACTACAGAGTTTTTATGGTGCCTGGTATCCTCGCCATTCTTGTGACCATGGTTGGTGGTTTTCTCTCCTGTCTAAATATTGTGAAGGAGAAGGAGGTTGGTACTATCGAGCAAATCAATGTGACACCGATAAAAAAACATCATTTCATATTAGGCAAGTTGATTCCGTTCTGGGTGCTGGGTAACGTTGTATTCACGATTGGACTCTTTATATCGTGGCTCATATATGGGATCACTCCGGAAGGTAACTTACTGGTTCTTTACGGATTTATATGGGTTTACCTCTTGGCAGTTTTGGGATTTGGCCTGTTGATTTCGACATTTTGTGAAACTCAGCAACAGGCTATGTTTATTATGTTCTTTTTCATGATGGTATTTATACTAATGGGAGGGCTATTCACTTCAATTGACAGCATGCCGTCGTGGGCTCAGACGGTAGCCCAACTAAATCCCGTGTCATACCTTATCTCTGTCATGAGAATGGTAATACTCAAGGGAAGCAACCTGCTTGACATCTTGCCGCATATTGGGATTACTTTTGTATTTGCTGCAGTGTTGAATATTTGGGCAATACTAAATTATAAGAAGACCTCGTAGGTTCATCGAATTGACTAACATGATCAAAAGAGGCAACGGAATATCTCCAGAAGCTATTTCCAATTTGCGCAGCGAGGAAGCCAGAAGTGAAATTCAGCGCTCTACCCTTTTGATCATATTATTCTTCCTGATTCTGGCCATAGTTATCATGAACTTTTTTACGCTGCGAGAATCGGTTATTGATTTTTACGGAGGAACCAGGGCTTTCCTGACGGTTGTGGCGGTTGTTGCTTCATTTCTATTTTATGAAGCTCTGGTGTTACTATATCTCAAATCCAGGGTTCGCAGTGACGCTGTCGCTTCAACGCGTTTTAAGTATCTGCACACAATGATTGAAATAAGTTTCCCATCCCTGATGATATTTTATATGATGAGGGAATTGAAAATGCTTTCCTTTCTTGATTCACCCGTTGCGTTGATTTATTTTCTTTTTGTTATCCTTTCAATACTGCACCTGGATTTTAGGGTGAGCATTTTCGCCGGTGGCTTCGCCGCGCTGCAATACATATTTCTGACTTATTACGGTTTCAGTCATGTGGATTACACGGAGACCTACGCGAGTTCAACACCTGAAAATTCGCATTATTTACGAGGCGTAGTACTTGTCTTTGCCGGCGGCGCAGCGGCATTTGTTTCTGCGGAACTCAAGGGAAGGATCAGGTCAACACTGGATTTTAAAATGAAGAAGACAGAGCTCGAAATGCTTTTCGGACAGCAGGTTTCCAAAGAGGTGTCAAGAGTTCTGATGGAGCAGAAGGGAGCAATCAAAAAGAGCGAAGCCACAGTGATGTTCCTGGATATCCGAAACTTTACATCTTTTGCTGACAGCCACACGGCAGACGAGGTTATAGAGTATCAGAACCTGTTTCTGGATCCGGTGATTGATATTATTAACCAACACCAGGGCGTGGTGTTTCAAATTCTCGGCGATGGTCTGATGGCGTGTTTCGGCGCGCCAGGTGAGAATGTACTGCATTCCGACATGGCATTTCAAGCGAGCCTTTCAATTTTACGACAAGTGGAAAATGCGTCCCGGCAAAAAGTGATTCCGCCCACAACGATCGGGATCGGATTGCATAGCGGACCCGTTGTGACGGGAAACATCGGTAACGAAAACAGAAAACAATTTTCAATTAGTGGAACTCCCGTTATTGTCGCTTCGCGGATCGAGCAGCTAAACAAGAAATATGGAAGTCAACTTTTGATTTCGGGAAATGTGCTCCAACAAATTGTGACGGGAAAGACAGAAATTCAATTTCTCGGCAAGGAGTTGCTGAAGGGAATAGCAACGCCAGTGGAAGTGTATAAAGTTGTTCTGCCTTCCTAAGGGCAGATCTGACTGCTTTTGAATTATGACTATTCTTAAGTAACAAATTCTATCTACCAAATAGTTCTCGCTTCCTCTTCGAGATATTACACGCTCATAAATTATGCGTCGAATGAACAAAACAAAAATTCAATTTTGTTATGTATGCAGATACAAATTTCTTGAGCTATGAAAAATCGAATGTATATATCTATAATAATCCTGTGGGCGTGGGTTGCGCTGACCGGCTGTGCAGTGACAGATGTTGACCGAACTGTCGACTTTGCCACATACAAAACTTTTGCTTGGGGTGAAGCGGATATCAATGTGAAAAATCCGGTTTATGAAAGTGGCCTGATTAACAAAAACATTAGGCGTACCGTTGAAACGGAGTTTGCTAAACGCGGAATTGTTCAAGACGAGCGAAACCCCGACTTCATTGTCAGCTATCATACCTACACGGAAAATAAGCAGCAATATTCGCGAGGTCCATACTATCCTTATCCCTATTATCCATTTCGGTTTTATCCGTTCTTCTACTGGGGATGGCCCCATGTGTATGGTCCCCCTTACGCTGAAGAGTATACTGAGGGTACGCTGATCATTGATATCACAGACGCCAAGTCGGACGATCTTCTATGGCGCGGAACTGTATCGGGGAGGGTAGAGGATGTAAGAAATCTACAGAAGCAAATTGCAAAAGGTGTTCGGGCCATCCTGAAAAAGTACCCGCTCACGCCAGGATCGTCGCCGCTGCTCCCGCAAGAACCAGCACGCGTATAAAAAAACAAAGGCCTGGATGTCCAGGCCTTTGTTATGTGATTCCCGATGTTAGTTTGTAA
>JAEZBX010000174.1 GCA_023412765.1 Bacteroidota bacterium | reverse complement strand
TCTTTTTGGAACTTTTTGTTTTGGGTGAGCAAAAGAAAAAGTGGATAGGTGCAGGAAACTTGTCATGGCTTAATCACAGAATTAAGTGCATGCAAACATTAGACAGCGTACGTTTCTTCTTGCACTGACTTTTTCTAAGACTTCAAGGAAGTTCTCTTTTAGAGTTAATTCAGGGTTTTGATTTTCATTTTTCACTTTTTCAGCAGGCCCTAATTATAATTTATACATAATACTTATAAAATATAAGTATTGCGTATATTTGTGTTTAATAAAAGTAAAACATGATATGGCTACTTTCACCAGCACACTTCCCGACGACCTTTTAATAATGCTGTCAGAAAAAGCTGGCAAGCTCTCCCTTCCTAAAAACAAGCTCATTGAAAACGCGTTGCGGTTGTATCTCGAACATCTTGAAAGAGCGGAATATATCAAATCCTATAAAGAGGCAGCAGCCGATAAAGATACCGTGGCGATAGCGGAGGAGGGTATGCAGGATTACCTCCGACAGTTGGAAAAATGAAACAGGGTGAAATCTGGAATGCCAATTTAAATCCCTCAAAGGGAAGTGAACAGGCTGGTTTTCGCCCCGTGGTAATCATCAGTGGCAACATGCTTAACGATAACCTGCCATTGGTAATTGTGATGCCCCTGACCAGTAAGATCAAATATTACAAGGGCAACCCTGTACTGAAGCCGTCGAAAACCAATGGCCTTAAAGCCCCTTCAGAAATGCTGGTCTTTCACATCCGCTCGGTTTCAAAAGACAGGCTTGCCGAAAAGCTTGGTGAGATCGAAGCTGACCAACTTTTGCAGGCAACTAAAACGTTGAATGATATTCTGAAATATTAAATTGTTCATGCCATAACGTATATGCTATACGCATACTTGCAGGGAAGCCCCATACTAGACCTCTAAAAGGTCGACTGTCCTGGCTCGATCTGACAGATGACTGTTTACCTGATTACCGATCCGGTCTCCTTGAACCTTACGCACCAATCCATTACATTTGCCCCGGCCTATGCAAAAAAAGCTCATCCTCGATTCAGACCTCCTCAATATCACGATAAGCCGTCTTTGCCAGCAATTGATTGAAGATCACAACGATTTTTCCGATACTGTAATCCTGGGTATGCAACCCCGCGGGATTTTTTTGGCCGAATTAATTCACCAACGGCTGGAAAAGGAAGTAGAAAAAACCATCCCACTCGGCTATCTCGATACCACTTTTCACCGGGACGATTTCAGGCGAAGACAAACACCTCTCAAAGCCAATGAGACACGCGTGCCCTTTATAATAGAGGGCAAAAAGGTGGTTCTGGTTGATGATGTATTATTTACTGGTCGAACAATCCGCGCTGCCATGGATGCAATGATAGCTTTTGGTCGCCCAGCTTTGGTGGCACTGCTGGTACTTATTGATAGAAAATACAATCGTGAATTACCAATTGCCGCGCAATATGTCGGGAAGGTGGTAAACACCCTTCCCACCCAACGCGTATTGGTGGAGCTGGAAGCACAGGGTCATAAACAAAATAAGATCTGGTTGATCAACAAGGAATAGCGTATGTCTAAACTCAGTCAAAAACACCTTCTTGGCATTAAAGACATCACCCGCGAAGACATTGAACTCATTTTTGAAACTGCTGACAATTTCAAAGATGTTATAAATCGGCCAATCAAGAAGGTTCCCTCCCTCCGGGACGTGACAATAGCCAACGTATTCTTTGAGAATTCTACCAGAACCCGACTTTCGTTTGAGCTTGCCCAAAAAAGATTATCAGCGGATGTTATCAATTTTTCCGCATCAAACAGCTCCGTAAAAAAGGGAGAGACGCTGCTGGATACCGTCAACAACATCCTCGCTATGAAAGTGGATATGATCGTGATGCGCCATGCAAGCGTTGGCGCACCGCATTTCCTGGCGAAGCATATCAAAGCAAATATTGTCAATGCTGGTGACGGAACTCATGAGCATCCAACGCAAGCGCTACTGGACACATTTTCGATTCGCGAACGATTGGGTGAAGTGTCTGGGAAAAAAGTTGCGATAATCGGCGACATACTCCATTCACGTGTCGCCTTATCAAACATATTCGCTCTGCAGAAGCTAGGTGCAAAAGTAATGGTATGTGGTCCGCCGACCTTGTTGCCAAAATTCATCGGACAACTCGGAGTCGAGGTTGAGTTCGACGTCAAAAAAGCTTTGAATTGGTGTGATGTTGCTAATGTCCTTCGCATCCAGTTGGAACGTCAGCAGATAAAATATTTTCCTTCCCTGAGAGAATACTCGCTTTATTACGGCATCAACAAGAAGTTGCTCGACAGTCTTAAAAAACAAATAGTCGTCATGCATCCCGGCCCGATCAATAGAGGTGTTGAGCTGAGCAGCGATGCAGCAGATTCACAACATTCTATTATTCTTGACCAGGTGGAAAATGGTGTGGCTGTGCGGATGGCGGTGTTGTATTTGCTGGCTGGAGCGCACGGAGGGAGCCAGGTAGCGAGGTGATCCGTACAAGGTGATCGGTAAACGGTAATCGGTCGGCTCGATTTGCGATTGTGCGTCTTGCGCGAGAATTTTGATGACGGATGAACCATTTCATATTCACGATGGCCCATTGCGTCGAAACCCCTTATTGGTTTAGTGATCATCTTTAAAACTGAAGATCGCCTTAAAAAGACAAATAATCATCTATTTTACTGTCTCTCAATCGAATGCTTACCCTCCGGGTATAACCTATCCGGCTCAAATCCGTATCCATTGAACCAGATTTTGTAGTTTTGCCGGAAAAGAGACCTCATGATTTATAATTCCATTGTGGAGACCATAGGGAATACCCCTTTGGTGAAGCTAAATAACGTTACGAAAGGCATTGCGGGAACGATTTTAGCAAAGGTTGAATATTTCAATCCCGGAAACTCCACCAAGGACCGGATGGCAATTAAAATGATTGAGGATGCCGAGAAAGCAGGCCTTTTGAAGCCTGGTGGAACCATAATCGAAGGTACTTCAGGAAATACCGGAATGGGCCTCGCGCTGGCGGCAATCGCTAAAGGCTACCGTTGTATTTTTACCATGGCCGATAAGCAGTCACAGGAAAAGATCAATATCCTTAAGGCAGTGGGCGCTGAAGTGATTGTTTGCCCCACTAATGTTCCACCGGAAGATCCGCGCTCCTATTATTCAATCGCGCGAAAACTAAACAAGGAGATTCCAAATTCATTCTACCCCAATCAGTACGACAATCTCTCAAACGCAGCAGCGCATTATGAAACAACGGGCCCCGAGATCTGGAAGCAGACCGAAGGCAAGATCACGCATTATGTTGCAACGGTTGGGACAGGCGGCTCAATGTGCGGCACAGCGAAATATCTCAAAGCACAAAATCCAGATATCGTAACCGTTGGTATTGATACATACGGTTCTGTATTTAAAAAATACAAGGAGACTGGAATATTCGATGAAAAAGAAATCTACCCGTATCTCACCGAAGGATTTGGCGAAGACATCCTCCCCAAAAACGTAAACTTCGATGTGATCGATCTTTTCATCAAAGTAACCGACAAGGATGGTGCAGTTGGTGCCCGTAGGCTTTCACGAGAAGAAGGATTATTTGTTGGATGGTCGAGCGGCTCTGCAATTCATGGTGCATTGGAATATGCACGCGAGCATTTGAAAAAAAACGACATCATGGTGATACTGTTGCCTGATCATGGAACGCGTTACCTGGCGAAAGTATACAACGACCAATGGATGAAGGATCACGGTTTCCTGGAGACTCGTGCTTTTGGTTCTGCCCGCGATATCATCGCCAGTAGAAATGGAAAAGATAGTTTGCATACCGTCAGCAAGACAACCACTGTAAGCGAAGCAATTCGATTGATGAGCCGGGAAGGTATCGACCAGATACCAGTGATAGAGGATGAGAACTTTGTGGGAAGTATACATGCATCCAGCCTGCTCGACAGGATCATTCAGGATCCACAGCTTCACAACAAAAAAGTTTATGACGTGATGGATAAACCAATGTTATTTGTTGCACCCGACAGTACATTGGATGTTTTGTCCTCACTTCTCAATAAAGATAATAAAGCCGTGTTGGTTCGTGATGAATTGGAGAAAGTCCACATCATTACCCAACATGACGTCTTAAAAGCAATGTCTAGCTAACACCTAAACCAAATAGTTGGTAATTGATATTGAAGACCGGCGTCGGAAGCATCGGTAGTGTTTATCCGATTGTCTTGAAATAACATGAGAGACTTGAAGACTGTATTGATCATATTGTTTGTTATAGCGGGTGCCTATAGAGGGGTGTGTCAGCAGGCATTGCCGGATAGTATCCGTACTATAATTGGTAATGTCGCTCAAGACAGTAACTACATCGATAAGTTAAACAGACTCGCGACCGGGTATTTAAATGTGAACCCCGGACTGTCACGAAAGATAGCAGCGCATGTGATCGAAACAGCTACTGGCATTAAGCATACGAGAGGTTATGCGCGTGGCTTAGTCGTTATGGGCAATTCTTATTGGTACGAAGGCATCTATGAATTCGCGCAAAATTATTATCTGCTTGCCGCCCGCCAATACCGAATGCTGAACGATAGCCTGGGACTTGCCCAGGTATACAATAACATGGGCGAAGTCAACAAGCGCCTCGGCGAAATGGACATGGCTCTCGAATATTTGATTCGATCACTTGCCATGAACCAAACTGATTCAACGCGTGCCATGGCGTTGTACAACATCGGCGAGTTATACATCACGATGGGTAAGTATGACAAAGCGATCGAATACATTAGTCAGTCGATGGATCTTGCCAAACGTTACGGCAACAAAAGGATAATAGCTTACAACCATTGGAGTACTGCAAGAATAAGAACGGAAGAAAACAAGTACAGCGAAGCTTTCATCCAGTATGATACAGCTGAAAAAATATTGACCACGATCGGCGAAACGCGTTCCCTGATTCAAACTTATCAGGACATAGCATATACACATCGCAAGATGCATGAGTTGCAAAAGGCAAAAACATATTTAGACAAAGCATCAGAGTTGTCCGGAAGACTGAATGTACCTGACCTGCGAATAACGACATACCTGGAGTATTTTAAGCTGGATTCGTTGGCGGGAAACTATCAGCAAGCTTTGTATTATTTATCAAGACATAATGCTTTAAAAGATAGTGTCTACAATCTCTTGAAAGCCGAGCAGATCGCGAGGGTGCAGGCGATTTATGAGACGGAGCGACACGAACGCGAAAAGCAAGAACTTTTGGCGGAAAAAGACAGGAAAGATGCCGCATTGCGATCGCGCGAAATACTGATCATTGCCGTCTCGGTAAGTTTGCTTATTGCAGGAGTTCTGGCAGTTATTCTTTCCAGACAGCGGAAAGAAATTTTGCGGGCAAATAAAGATCTGCAAGCAAAAAATGAAGAAATAAGTTTTCAAAAGAATGCAATCGAATCTCAGGCAGAAGCCCTGATCATTCTGAACGAAGAATTAAAAGATCTCAACAAATCACTGGAAGGCAGAATTGATGAAAGAACCAGACAGATCATTCAGCAAAACCAGCGGCTTGCCGAGTATACGTTTATGAACGCGCATAAACTTCGCGCGCCGATTGCGAGTATCCTTGGATTAATAAATCTATTTCAACAGGCTGACGCCAAGGAACAAAAGGTAATTATCAATCATTTGAAGACCTGTGCTGAACAGCTTGATCTAACAATCCGCACAATCAATCTTAACCTCGAAGGTGGTATTGCTGAAACGAAGACGGTGGGCAAGAAATGGTAGACAGGTTTCCGAAATCGTAATTCGATACGACGTTTATTTATCCTCAAGAATTTCAACCTCTACTCTCACATTTTCCTGAGCGCGCGTACTGTGTTTATCGTGCAGTGGTCGTTTTCCGCCCCATGCCTTGACTTCAATTCGCGATGGGTCGATTTCATTACGGATCATGTAGTTGCGGATTACGTCGGCTCTTTCCTCTGAAAGTTGCTTTGCTGAGCCGAATCCATCTTTTGTATTATTTAATGAAAAGAAATTTTCGCTGCCCTTTGCCATCGATATTATTTTGCCAGCAGCCCCTCCGTTAGTATGGCCATGCAACTTTATCCTGTATTTAGGATTCTCTTTCAACATATCGAGCAAACTGCTGACCTCATAGCGAGACTCTGGTCGCATGATCGCGGCATCTTTGAAAAAGTAAACATTGTACATTATGGCAATGTCCCCCTTCTGCAGCCTGACCAGCTCGAACGGTACGACTACGGCACCGCTTTCATCTCGCTGCAAACCTTCAGCCTCGGGGTTAGCATAATCAACGTCGCGTTGTACTTTTCTATATCCAAATACCTCGCATACAAATGAGACCCTGCTTAGATTGCTATTAGGAAGTCTAACCGGAATATTGGCTTTATACGTACCAATTTTTCGCGTTTTTTCCGTATCAATGGCATCCACATCGCCTTCAACCGTAGAGTTATCAGATGCGCGAAAAACTTTGAAATGGAATTCTTTTCCAGAAGCCTCGTCCAGGGATTTCATTTTATCGCCAGTGGCAACGGTAGGGATGGATCGCGTAGATTGCGCAGGAAGCTGTGAGTCAGCGACGGGTTCAGTATTTGTAGCCGCAACTGTAGAGTTGTCTGTTTTTGCTACTTCGTGAATATTTCCAGCGGTGAGAGGATTAATATCCTGGCCTCCCGCGGAGTTGTCGTCCGGGTCGACAGGTCTATCACCTAATGTTCCAAAGTAAACCCATGTATCTCTAAACTCAGATTCTTCACGGAGCCGTTTGGCTTCATTTATCGCAAGAGTTTGATCATCAGTGCTGAGAACATATACATAATAAAGTTTCCGATACGGATTTAGCTCGAACTTGGCGTTCATTTTCAAGTCCTTGTGGGCGTGTGCAGTAAATCGTATTGCATTCTTATAAACACGGAATGCTCCTATCACGACATAGTTCGGTCTTTCGTCAATCGGTCCCTGCTCTGCGAAAGCAGCGTGGGTAGGCTTTGTGAACGCGCAAATTAAAAAAATGCCTACCAGTGCGAAAAGTCTGTTCATAACACTGATTTTATTGTGAAGGCACAAATAAGTATAGCAATATAGAAAAGAATTAATGACCGGAAATTAATGATCTCCCTATCAATGCTTTACATGTATGAAATAACGGAAAAAGAATGATTTATTGACTCGCCTTTCTCATCGACAATAATAAGCGAATGCTGGCCCTGGGCTGGATTTAGGGCCATATTATGCTTTCCAGAGGTAGTTCCAATAAAATGACCGTCCAAATGCCAGTAAACCACGGCTCCCGGGTCGCTATGAGCCAGTTCGAATACCACTTTGCCGTCGGACCCATTCAGCTCCCGTGGAACAAATATCTCAGAATCATTCCTGGGATAAATCAGGTCCATAGTAGCCACAGGTGACGCATTTTGACAACCAGGTTGAAATGCGGGCAGCTTTTTATAAGAAAAGTTCTTTTGTCTGAAATAATACTCTTGCAATGGTGGAAGGATAAACCAGTTTGCCGTAATAACACTGTCACCAGTAGCGCACCCGTTGTTTACACGAAATTTCTTGTTAGCTGACACATGTATTGGTTTGTGAAACGGACATGACTCTGTCTCCAGACCTGCTTTGGAAATCCTGATGGTGTCGAGTTCTTCACACCAGCGTGAGTTCCGATATCCACTCTTTTTACAAATGGTTATGTCTTGCATTTCCAGAAGAGGCGGAAGAAACCATTGGTTTTCTTTCAGAAGTGAAAAAATGTCAAACATGATGGGAGCAGCTGCGTCTGTACCCGTCAACCCTGGTCTGCCTTCGCCGTCAGCATTACCTACCCAGACTCCGACAACATAGTGGGGTGTAACGCCTACCGCCCAGCCATCGCGGAATCCAAAACTGGTGCCAGTCTTCCATGCAATCTTCTTGGAACTGCTAAAATATCTCCAACCTGTTTCCTCACCAGGCCTATACAGATCTTTCAAAGCATCAAAGGTTTGGTAAATAGCGGCGGCGCTTATCCATGAATGACTTTCCAACAAAGTGTTAACGGCATAGCTATTGGCCGCTGAGTCCATTCTATTTACGTAAAATGGAGAATGAAAATCTTTCTTATTGTACCGGTTTCCGCCAGGATGTGCCCTAAAATTATTCAATGTGCGAGCCATAGAAGCATACATTCCAGCAATATCCCACAACGATCCTTCAGCACCACCTAGAATAAGGGAAAGTCCATAATGATCAGGCCCCCGATTTAGTGTTGTCATCCCAATCCTTCTTAACAGCGAGTGAAACTTTTCGTTTCGATAAGATTTGAGCATGTGAACTGCCGGTATGTTAAGCGATCGTATTAGCGCCCTGTCAGCCGCAACGGCCCCATCATAACCCATTGAAAAATTCTTCGGTGCGAAGCCAGCGATCATGGTTGGAATATCAGGAAGCAAAGTGCCTGGAAGCATTTTGGCTTCATCCAGCATTGCTGCAAACAAGAATGGTTTTAAAATGCTGCCAGTACTACGAGGCGCAGTAATAGCATCAACTTCCGCATGTTGATCCGCGTTGCTGCTTTGTACATTACCGATATAGGCGAGCGTTTTTCCGCTGGCGACGTCAAGGATGATGGCAGCAGCGTTGTGTATTTGGTTACCCACTAATCTTTCATGGTGATCCTGAACAATTCTTTCAACTTCAATTTGTATCGACCTGTCGATAGTGGTGGTAATTAGATTTTCGGAGTGGCCATCTTTTATTGCACGCGTCAGAAGGTGGCGCGCATGACGCGGTAGCGATTGTGGCTCATCTGGAATGCTTTCTCCTTTGGCCAGTGTAGCTGTAAATGAATCGATTTTGCCAGCAGCAACAAGTTTGTCCAAAAGGTAATCGCGCTTTTCTCTGAGTTTTTCACGGTTCTTCCCAGGATGCATTAGTGACGGTGCGTTGGGTAAGACAGCTAGCAAGGCTGCTTCTCCCCAGGAAAGTTGACTTGAGGATCTTCCAAAATATCGCCAACAAGCCGCTTCGAGACCTACGACATTACCGCCAAATGGTGCGTGCGAGGCATACAAATTCAAAATCTCCTCTTTAGAATGACGCATTTCCAGGCGCATCGCCAGAGTCATCTCTATCAATTTTTGCAAAACAGTTCTCGGTTTCCCCTTGCGCGAAAGTCGTATTACCTGCATTGTAATTGTGCTGCCGCCACTAACGACACGCCTATTCGCCAAATTTTCTTTTACGGCCCGACCCATCGCAAGTACATCTATTCCGAAATGGTCATAATACCGCTTGTCTTCAAATAGTACGATCGCTTCTGAGAACTTGTTTGACACAGATCTTGACTCCGGGAATCGCCATTGTCCATCCCGGGCAATTGTAGCGCTCAACAGTTCACCATCACTTGCCTTGAGAACAGTTGAATAGGGATCGTTAAACAACTTTTTCGGTAAGCAAAATAAAAACGCAAGGAATACGCCACCGATGAATATCGATGTAGCGGCCAACTGCTTTTTATTTCGCATGAACCCGTAAAAAATCATTTGCTTATCATTGGTGTTCCTACGGTCTTGCACTCTTGGCAACCTCGACGACTCGTCCGGTTTCGCGTGCATATACACTGTTGTCATACATGGCTTCACAGCTTACTGCCGGTAGATAATAAGTACCCGAATAACTTGCAGTCAGGATTGTTTTAAAGGTCCTGGAACTACCCGGACTCAGTCCAAAATACGTATAGACTCTGTCATCGCGGATATCCTGATAGTCACCATAATCTACCTTTGCTGTATTTTCATCATCAGTGATACGGAGATTGTTGATCTCCCACCCTGATGGGAAGATCTGCGTCAGTGCGAGGTTTTGATATTGACCCCGCACACCCGGGTGTTTCACCGTTACATTCGCAAAAAATTCCGTGCCCTGGGCCAGCCTGGAAGGATCAACTGCATTGCCTTTTGCATCCGTGTAAGTTGTGCTTATAAGAAGATTGCTCTGACCAGCCTGCTCTTGTCCGCGCGCCGGTGTTCCCGTATTAATTATCCGCACGAACAAACTTCCACTTCCCTGATTTGTGATCTTAAGCGGCGATTTCTGAGAAGACGTTATTGCAAGTGGCGTCTGAGCCAACGGTAGGTCTGTACTTGCGTTAACACTATTACCACCATACGTGTAGGCGAATTTCAGAGCGCCACGCTTTTCATTCGCCACAAACATACCGATTGCTTTTAAGGAATAAGCGACTGACTGCGTACTCATCCAATAGCCTGAATTGCTGAGCGACGAAGAAATTTCCTTGACTAAATCAAACGCTTTGGCTTTTTCATTCAACAGTACAAGGGTCTCAAGGATAATCGCACGATCACGTACATCACTGCCATAGGTGTACCCCATTTCCTGATAAGGCTTGACTGTCGTAGACAAGTTAGCAATGAGTTTTTTTCCAGCCTCTGGTTGGCCAGCTCTTACATATGCAGCAGCCAGCATCCACTTCGCCTGAAGTGAGAGATCCTGAATCTCCCGCAAGCGATTCATTGCACTCAACTCTGCAGCATCGGCCGAGGCAAGTGTGTATAATCGGTACGCTTGAATCAGATCAGTGTTGTAATACTTATGCTCGTTTCGCCGCCATTCCATTGCCTTGTTACGCTGGTATTTTTTCCATCGAGCAAGCATATCTGTGGGTACATAATAACCATTTTGACTAGCCTCGATGAGAAAATGTCCGGCGTAAGTAGAACCCCAACTATCAGAATCGTCGTTGCCAGGCCAGTATGCAAAGCCACCATCGCGTGTAATGAACTGCTTCAATCGTTCGATTGCCTTCGTGATGTTAAATTTGGTTCGCGCTAGCTCTGCATCGGTAAGCTGTTTTACGGCTGACAGATAAAGTTGAGGGAATGCGGCGGAGGTCGTTTGCTCAACACATCCATGCGGATACTCCATCAGATATCGCAAGCGATAGCCAAGATTTACAGGCGGAATAGTCGACACCTCAAGTATCGCAGAATTTGTCCCTGCTATTCCCACTGGTATTACATCGCCATCCCAGGTTTTACCGGCTTCCAAAAAAGTATCGACAATTTGGGTTACTGGTGGATTAGGATTTCTGATTTCGATTTCAATTTCGTCAGATGCATTGTGAGCACCGGAGGTAGCTACTACCGTAATCTTGCCAACGCCTGTCGCTGACTTAACATCCAATTCAAAATCCACAGTGACATCTCCTGAGGATGGCATTGCGACCTGTCGTGTTGCATCACCAGTTAGTGCAATCGGTCCAACTGCTTTAATGTCAACTTTGACCTGCTCAATCTTTTTGTCTGAGGCAAATAACGTAATGGGTAGGCGAACTTTTTCTTCGGGGCCCAGCACACGTGGCAGTGTAGCCAATACCATGAGCGGCTTTCGAACAGGAGTGACCTTTTCGGCCTGACCATATGCACCATTACTACCTGCCACAACCATGGTCTTCACAGACCCGATGTATTGCGGCATAATAAACTTGAAGTCCTTTTTGTCATTTGCTCTGATCGTGACAGGACCAAAGTACTTAACCACAGGCTTAAATCGATTTGCACGGGGATCTTCCTCTGTTGATTCCAGATCGCCGTCGCCTCCAATGGCGAGCAATCGTTCGACGCGAGAACCAAAGGCTCCCATAACCTCATCATACAAATCCCATGTACGAACGCCCAATGCTTCACGCGCATAAAACTTCTTCCAGGGATCGGGAGTCTTGAATTTCGTGATATCGAGTAGGCCTTCATCAACGAAAGCGAGAGTGAAAGTCATTTCTTTTTTGGTCTTTTCCGACACTGTTATGGTCACCTCCTGACCGGGTTGAATTTCCTCAGCCATTGATATGATTGGTTCCAAATGCGTGGACGGATCTTCTATGGCCAGCGGTATCACACCAAACAAACGTATAGGCAAATCGTTAATCGTCTGCGAGTGGGGTTGCAGAAGACTTACGTTCACAAAAATATTTGGTGTCATTTCAGCCGTTGCCGGGATTGTGAACTGATTATCTCCTTTTTGGGTCATGATCCATCTTGTCGACAAAACACGGCTACCGTTTTCGACAGAAACCAAGGCCCTTCCTTGTCCGCTTCCCGGAATTGTAATACTGATGGTTTCACCTACATTATATTTTGCTTTTTCAGCAGAGAAAGTCAGCTGCGTTGCACCGCTCTTATCCCCCCGACTGTTTCTTCCATAATAGCCCGGTTGATCTATGTATACCGTCTTACCACTACAATGACCTGAAACAGGATCACAGATTCTTATGTAATATGTTCCCCAGTCAGCATTGTCGATCTTAAATGACCAGCTTGCTTTACCCTGAGGTGCGTCTACCTTGCCTGACTTTATCAATTGGGCATTGTTGCCCTCGATGTAGTTGGCCACATTGTCGCCCGCGTTGTCCCACCACCAATAGCGATTAAGGCGATACATGCTGACAGATGCATTATTCCTAGCAATAGGCGAACCGTTGGCATCCAGGAAAACCATGTCGAGCTTTTGGGTTGAATCAGTGTACAACATTCCGCTGTACTTTTCGCCCTGTGGAGTCTTCAACCCTGCGTATGATACATAGGGAAAATAGGGAACACTAAACCGGTCAATGCTAAAATTCCCGCTTTCTTCGAATACCTTACCCCTGAACACTGCGGTCATGAACCCTGGAAAACGTTCTGACGACGTGAGCGCAGCATTAAAACTTGCCTTACCTTCTGCATCCGTACTTCCCTGGAATATTGTCTGTGATTCGGCCATAAATATTCCTGAGGGCTCCTCAAAAACGTAGTCGTCGTAGCGTTTAAATGATGTATTTGCTTTGCTTAGTGTGACATCAAATTCTGCTTTCAGATTCTTGCCAGGCGCACCGTGCAGCCAATTAACAGTAAGATTACCGCGAAATTCGGGGGTGGTTATCTTATCAGTTCCGATATCGAGATTTATCTTTAAGCGATTGGGCTTGATCGTTTCAATTTTCACATTCTGATTAAACTCTGTACCCCCGACCTTGACGCGTGCCCTCCAATTTCCAGTAGGGTCGTCGGGTGAAGTTGCGGTAGCAAGTTTGTAGAATCCATTCTCCGATCTGGATTTTACCTGACGATCGATTATCGTTCCCTGCGGATTTTGAAATTCAAATACAACCGGGTGGTTTGCCGGTAATAATTTATTCTTATCCTCAAGAATAAAACTCAAATAAACTGAATCACCGGGACGCCACACGCCCCGTTCACCATAAATAAAACCCTTTAATCCATTGTTAACAAAATCTCCCGACACATCAAAGCCGCTCAGTGACAGTGATTCTCCATCCATCATTCGCAAATAGCCGCGCTGTGATCCATTTCTCGCTATGCAGGCAAAGGGCAAGTCCTTTGATTTAATTTCAGCTTTTCCTTCAGGATTGGTTGTCATTGTCCCAATTAACTGTTGCTGATAGTTGTAGAAGTCAACAGTAACTCCATTCAGAGGCTCAGTAGTTTTAAGATCGTTAACTATCACAATTGTACTGCCGTCACCTCCCCTTTTGGCCATCAAGCCCAGATCCGATGCCAGAACGTTCCTGCGTATAGTCCTTGAGTTGGTGTAATAGGATGAGTTGCAGGGATTTTCGCGTTGTGTCCAATCGTAATCTTCGTCGTAGTAATATTCATCTTCGTAATAGCCACCTTCGTACATTAACTCCGAGCTCAAATCATCTTCGAACTCCGTGGTACCGTCATTAATTTCTGCACCGTCGCATAGATAGGAGGCGTATGCTTTTTTAAAGCTTATGGAGATTTGATAAATGGCCCCTGGTTGTGACTGGATGAGCTTGGCAAGGTCAAGCGTGTAACGATTCCATTTTCCTATATCCGTAATGCCTGTGTTGTCTAATTGAATCTTTTTCTTAAATAACCGTTTGCCTACACGATGCAGGTCATAGTTGCCCTGCAGATCGTTTACCTGCAGGAACTGAAGCATATTGTTTTCAAAGATCTGTAGTACTGTTAGATCAATGGCCTTAAGATTAACGGCCTCGAAGGGGAGAATCAGGCCATCGGTGCCAGGTAATATATTCCCTTTACCAACAAACCTTACCAATGGTTTCAATTGCTCGAAGACTACAGCCGTAGAAGACGCTTGCTTCATCCTGTAATCATTTACATTGCGAACGCTCGGCTCAATGTTTATTGTCTTTGTGCCTGATTGACGAACGGCGGGATAGGCCCAGATCTCATTGTCGTGAACGTCAAATTCGAAAGACAGGTCTCGATCTTCTTCAATTGTTATCAGGCCGTGTAAATCCTGTTTTGGCTTGAGCGGATCCGAAAATTGTAACACTACATACTGGTTCGGGTTCTGAACAACCCTTGAACTTAATAGCTTAAAATCTCCAAGCGCAGGCACATCAACTTGTTGCTTCAATTCAGTTGTGACACCCAAATTTTTTCCGTCCGCGACTAACGTGACGCTCCCTGCATTTTCTTTGCGCGCAACATCTTCAACATTAAACCGATGTTCTTTCCCTTCGCCTGAATGTGTCCATGTAATTTTAAGGTTTTTCCCATCCTGACTAGCATTAAGTATCGATTCAACAATTTTATCGTCAGCGTAATCCGCCGTTTGCAGCACCCCTTCTATCCGCTGACGCGTAAGTTCGGTGTTAACGTATGGCTTAATATTAGTGACGGTTATCTCAAAATTTTGAGGCATGATTTGAAAGGAAAATTCAAAGCGAGATAACTCATGCGGTACATTAACCAATTTTGAAAGCTCAAACTCAGCTTCGTAAATTTGACCAGATCGCATTCGGCTGGCTGGCACAAATTCGATGGTACGTCGGTCGACCCAAACGGATTTTCCTTCGATAGCTGGTGAAAAGGAAAAAACTTTAACGCTAGCGTTCTTACCGATGAAAGAAGAATCTACAGCCTCCGACGCCAATATTATTCGAATTGCGGAACTGGATGACACAACGCCTGAGGTATACGACGTGATGTGCTCGCTAAACGCAGGATTAATATAATTTTCAGGCTTCTTTTTCGCCCGTGTATCAACAAAATAAAAAATTCCAAATACAATAATTCCAAGTGCTACCACACCGATAGCCACGGCTTTCAATGACAGGTTTTGCATACCGAAGATTTTGGAGGAAGATCGAAAAAATTAGACCCAGCTATAATCCCGAACGAAATTATTTTGCGTGGATGTATGAATCGACCGAAGAATATCTTTTTTTATTAGGAAAGCCCCTTACCAGATAAGAGGCTTCTAATATTGAGAGCTAACCGAAGGGTCAAAAATCCCGCTTGCAACCTGGATGAAAGTTCGAAATAATCATTCCCAATGCGTAAGGAATGTGTTACGAAATCTAAACCTAATTTGGAGCCCAAGGCTTCATCGACAAGAAACAAATCAGGATTTTGACGCCTTACAGAATAAATATACAGTGCTGGGGAGGTCCTAAACAATAGCAAGCTGTAAAACCCCTACAAACCGGGGGTTTCAAAAATCATCAAAAAAACTGTTTTTTACCGTCGAAAGGGCCGATTTTTTGATCTGTAAACAGGCTCAATTCCTCTCAGTGTGCGTGTGTGCACGGCAACTTTCAATAACTTGGACCAAGCTGGTCTGGGGAATTATTGGTCAAAAATTAAATAGCCTATTGGCAAAAATATTTTGATTACCGGTTGGGGCATAAGACACTGCTTGTTTGGTGAGGAGTCCGCTGCCGGCTGTCCCGTTGTGTTTCCTGAAAAAAAGATCCTTGTAAAGGGGAGTTTGGGTAATTAACGAAGTGTGAAAATTGTTTTGTTCATATCATTAGGCTAAACGAGAGAGTGAAGACAAATATTACGGTACTGGTAGCTGACGATCATCTGTTTATGCGAGAGAGTTTGAGGGCAATGCTCGAAAAAACTCAGTTTGTTAAAAAGATTTTTGAAGTTGAAAATGGTCAGAAAGCCCAAGAGATCCTCGCTCAACAACCCATCGACGTTATCCTGCTCGACATAAGGATGCCTGTTGTCGATGGTTTTGAGGTTATCGACTATATCCACAAGCTGAAACTTTCAACGCGTATCATCGCACTTACTGCATTTGACGAAGAAGCGATGATTTTCAATCTTATGCGAATGGGTATACATGGGATACTCTTTAAGAAAACCACTCACCAGCAAGAAATTTACACCGCCATCATAACCGTACTTGAGGGTAAACATTTTTATCACGAAAAAGTGAATATCGTTTTGCAGTCAAAGCCTGACGGACTACAGCATCCGCCGAGAATTAAATTGACGGCGCGCGAATTCGAGGTTATCGTTCTCCTTGGTCAAGGTCTAAGTACAAAAGATATTGCTGAAAAGCTCTTTCTGAGCGAACACACCATCGAAGGTTATCGGAAAGACATTCTCCGAAAAACCAACACTAAGAATACGAATGAACTTATTCATTTCGCATTGGGAAATGGAATTATTTCATCATAATACAACAAGCCTTCAAATCCTAACTTGCATTAATGACCCTGCAATTTTTTAACTCTTTTCCCGCCGGTTGACCCAGACTAATTCACAAGTTGACAAAGTAGGATTAGAATTGCCAATGAAAAATATCAAATTTCCAATGTAAAATTTGTACTTGCAGGTAACACTAAAATTTATAAGAAACAATGAATAGTGTTCCCTTCGGAATCTGTTCGGTTGTTACTGAAGCGCCAATGATTTCTGCACGTTTTTGGATACCTGTAAGTCCTCGTCCCGAATCCCCACGACCGCTTGCCAGCGCCTTTTCTCTACCGACGCCGTCATCCTTTATCTCAACCTTCAACTGCTTTTCAGTCCAGAACATTTTGATATAAATGTTCCATGCAAGCGAATGCTTCATAGCATTACTGGTAATTTCCTGGACAATTCGGAAGAGTACAAGTTCAACATCACTACCCAATCTTCTGACGGGACCCATTTCCAAAAATTCGATGTGGAATGATCTCAAGTCCCTTAACTGATCACACATCTTCCAAATAGCATGAGATAATCCCTTTTCCTGGAATGTTTCGGGCGCTAAATTCCAGATGATGTTCTGAACACGATTGAGAAGGTCATTCAAATCATGATCAATCCGCAATAACAGACTTTTATTTCGTCCTGAAAGAGTGGGTTCGAGACGCAAATTCCCCAGCGCAAGCCGCGTTCCGGCAAGAAGTTGCGCCAGATCATCGTGAAGGTCGTGCGCAATCCGGGCTCTTTCTTCCTCGATCATCTGTTGTTGGGCTTTTAGCACGCTCTTAATTTCTTCGTTCTCTTTGGCCAAACCTTCTTCACGCAATTGACGCCGTGCTGACTGGCTCAAATACATAGCCCCCAGCACTGCCAGAAAGGCCACCATGGATAGAATAAGGAAGATATTGTACTCCATGCACGCTAACGAATCGAAGCGAAAGTTACGCTATTCATAACGCTCCCAAAAATATCTATGAATTTTCAGAATGAGGTAACACGACCAATCGTTATTGTGTTAAACAAAATGACACTAATTTTGCAACCGTACTTACGTTTCAATGATGGATGATTTCTTATCAAGAGTTTATTTCAACAACACCGTCCAGGATTATCTAATTGCGCTTTTAATCATTGTAGGCGGAATATTGATCATTCGGATATTCAAAAAGACAGTTATAAGGCAATTGAAGAAGTGGGCTGGCGAATCTGCAGGTACACTTGACAACTTTGTCATTGATACGCTTGAAAAATTCGCACTACCTGCGCTCAGCTTTGTCATTATTTATTTCGGTATTAATTACTTGACGCTGTCTGAAAAGGCCGACAAAGTCGTGAAAATTGCGGTTGCCGTTGTCGTTACGTTTTTCCTTTTGCGACTAATCTCCACGCTGGTTTCGTATGGACTGAGATCCTACGTTAGACGCCAGGATCACGGAGAAGAAAAAGTCAAACAACTGGGAGGAATAATGCTAATTCTAAATGGCATTATCTGGATACTCGGAGCAATTTTCTTATTTGATAATCTTGGATATGATGTCGGAACTGTCATCGCAGGTCTTGGTATTGGTGGTATTGCAATTGCCCTTGCAGCGCAGAATATTCTGGGCGACCTATTCAATTATTTTGTGATCTTCTTTGACCGGCCATTTGAAATCGGTGATTTTATTATCCTGGATGATAAGTTGGGAACGGTGGAATACATTGGGATAAAGACTACCCGGATAAAAAGTCTTACGGGCGAACAACTTATTTTATCAAACAGTGATCTTACGGCATCTCGCGTTCACAATTACAAGCGAATGGAGAGGCGTAGAATCCAATTCAATATCACAGTCACCTATCCAAATTCACTTGAGAATATCAAAATGATTCCGGAAATCATTAAAGAAGCCATCAGGTCCACAAAGGGTCTGACTGTCGACCGGTCTCACTTTAAAGGATATATCGACTCAAGCCTGAATTTTGAGACTATCTATTTTGTCGAAAGTCCGGATTACAATGTCTACATGGATTTAAATCAAGCGATGTATCTCAAGATTTATGAGGAATTTGAAAAAAGAAACATCGTGTTTGCATACCCGACACGAACTATATTTGTTTCTCCGACTGACAAAGAAAACCACGAAGAAAAATTTGTCACAGAGAACAATTAATGCGCCTCTGCCTGTTTATGCTTGTACTGTTGCAGGGAGTCTCTTTCAAAGAGACTCAATTTAAGTTTTCCAGAGTTAAAACTTCGTACGAGGAAAAGGAACAGACAATAAAGAGATATTTTGAGTCTAAAAAGTTAGCCTACCAAGGCTATCAGCTATTCCTGCGTGCTTTCAAAAAGGAACAACAATTGGAGATTTGGGTAAAGGAAGCTGGAAGTACAACATTTACATTTTTACACACTTACCCTTTTTGTTCGACCTCGGGCATCGTTGGACCAAAGCGGAAAGAAGGCGACCTCCAAATCCCGGAAGGTGTTTATCACATCAATCATTTCAACCCGCAAAGCAATTTCTACCTGTCGCTTGGAATAAATTATCCAAACGCATCCGATAAAATCCTTAGCGACCAACATCGACCAGGAGGCTCAATTTATATCCATGGCAACTGTGTGACTATAGGCTGCATACCAATCACCGACGATAAAATCAAGGAATTGTATGTGATGGCGGTTGAAGCAAAAAACAGTGGTCAACAAAAAATCCCAGTACATATATTTCCAGCACGTTTGTCAGACGAAGGACTCACGAATCTCCTCAGCGAATACTCGTCCTCTGGCCATGAGCACTTTTGGAGAAATCTAAAAGCCATTTTTGATGATTTTGAAAAAACTAAGAAGATCAAGCCAATTAAAGTAAACGCGAGCGGAGAGTATGTATTTTAACGTGACTTAGCGCAATAACTAAAGATCATTCAAATTTTAGGGACTACTGGTGCTCTTTAGCGGAGGACATTCGATATTCGATATTCGACATTCCTTGTTCGATATTCATCTGCCCCTCTCAAGCACCAGCGTCACCTTATTGAAATCAGCAGCCGCGTTCACCACCTTTCTGAAGTCCTCGTAGCGGGACAGTGGCGCATAAATCTCTTTATAGAATTCCTGAATGTGAACGGTAAGAATATCATCTTTGATCGTATACTCTGCCTTGAAAGAGAATGGCACATCGTCTTCATCCGTGTATACGATATCCATAAGAAGGTCGTCTGCATTCTTTACTTTGTACCCTTTGGGGAGGCGAACTTTTATTATTCGGTTATACATCCGGTTAAAGTCGTTTTCGATGGGCACTGAACGTTTGTCGTCCCTGTACATTTCAATTTGGGGACCGATTAGCTCGCCAATTTTGAACAGTATTTTCGAGCCTGCCCTTTCTACAAAGTGTGATGAGCGAAAATCCGTTGACACCTGGAAATTATTAGAATTACCGTGGGGTGAGGCAGCCGCCGTCCATTTGTGAATTACAGCATCCGGTGCTGTTTGTTTCGTTAACTGATCAATCATCTCCTGTCTCTGATCCTTCGACATAATATCGTAGTAGGGAGTGAAATAAGCTGCGTTATAGCCACCAAACTCACGGACTTGTCGAATTTGGTTTGAGGTCAGATCTTCGTCAAATACAATGTCCACGTCCAAATTGTCGACGTTGTAAGAATAATCAACGGCCGGTATTTCTTTAATTACTGAAAGGGCTGACTGTATGTTCCCGGAAGTGTAAGGTTGCATGAATAAACCCATTTGCGCCGTGAACTCCGGTTGTATGAAGGGGTACCGGCATTCGAATACATATGGGGATAAAAACTTTTTCGTGTCAGGAAAGTGAAGGACATAGTCATCGAGAAAAGCCCAGGTATCGAAATCCCCGTCAAACTTGATGCTTTCCCGGCTGCAGGTTAATACTGGATTGCACTGAATACCGAGTTGATTAAAAACGGCAAGAAATAATCGCGTCATTCCCTGGTGGGATGCAAGCTTAACCTTTAGAATAGACGCAATTTCGCTCAAAGACTCCTCCCTGCCTTCACTCACTTGAATTGATGCTTTGATATTTCCTTCAATATTTTTTATCCGCATTTCTAAATTTTCAGTTGTTCTATCATTTAAGGTCTTAACAAATTTGGTCAGTGCCTTCTGGTCTTCTTTGGATATCGCGGTAAGCATGGTATAAAATGTTTTCGCCGCTTCGTCCCAGGTATAAAGACGTGACTGCGATCTCGCAGTATTGTAGGCCAATTTAAATTCCAGTCGTTTTCTGTTCGGATCAAGATTTGAAAATGCTTCCTCCTTCAACGCTGGCACGTCACTCATTGAGGTGAGATAGATATTCCGTTCACTATTTTCCTCTTCCCTAACCGCCGGAAAGTTATGATAGGTCTTAAAATCAAATTTTAAATGCTCAGGGCACGTGAGCATAAACGAATTCGTTCTTACAGGAACATCGAATTGGAGAAACACCCGATCAAAGACACTCGGTCGCATCTTTCGAACAAAATAGTACTCAATCTCGCTTCCAAGCTCAACGCCTTCTATCGCAAAAATTTTATATGCTTTTCCGCTAGACTCGTTCTTTAGTTCCTTTAGATTGCTTTCATCGAAATTTATGGCTTCACCTTTTTTGTTAATGGCTCGGGCTCTCAGCTTCGTGAGTTCTAGCGCGTTCGTCATCGAGATAACAATGCGGTTGTGCTTTTGAATCGCCTCATTGTTATCGACAAAAACAATCCTATGGATTGTAGAATACATAACGAACTGGCTATTCTCAAACACGTAATCGTACTGGGTGTGTTGCCTAAGAATAATTTCAGACAATCCGGCATCTTTGGTGGATAATTTATAGCGTGGCCGGTTTTCCTCCCATTCATAAAGACTGAACTCCTTTGCCGTCAGCTGGACTGTCGATAAGCAAAAAAATGTGATACCAATAAATAGTAGTCTCATTACTTTTTTCTCAGGATTATTGATTCTTTATAAGATTCACTCAGCGGTCTTACAGCATCATTCCACTTTTCAAATTGATTCGGGTGCATCAACAAATAGTTCACGTAAAACTTCTTTCGAAACTGTACCTTTCCATTTTGAGTGCGATACTCTGTTTCGAATCCCAATAGTTCGCCATCTACCCTGGCGTTTGGCGGCAAATATTCTAACGTGTAACCTTCTGGAATTGTAAGTTCGCAATAGTCAATTTTCTGGTATTTATAGTCGCGTTCCTTAGGAGAAGTTCTTGCGCTAACGTTAATGAAATCGTTGTAATGATCTTTGTTGAGATTAAGGTTCACATAAAGTTCATCTCCAATCTTTTGAAAATAATCGCCAATGCGGAAGGAATAATCAATTGTTGTGCTCACATCGCGATCTCTCACATTTGACAGACGATAGTTGTCCAGGTAAAACTTATTGCTTCCCTTACCTATCAATCGGGTCACATTTCGCTTGATTTCCTCCTGGCCTGCACGATCGAGAGCATAACTCCCAAACACCTTTGGATATCCGCCCAGTGATGTAATCCCCTTCCCGACTATCTGATCCCCATCAAATTGAATAGCGACTGAGTCAATCATAACGTTTCGTTCCTTAGATATTTCAGGAATAATTTTCACTTCATAATGATGTTCGTCGATACCAATCAATACTTCTTTTCCCTGAATCATTGACGATGGCAAGCCGAAGGGTGTATGGTCGCTGGTGGCATCCAGGTAATAATACCTATTGTCATTTCCGATGTAAACAGCGATCATGTGATTATCGACTAACGGTGTGGGTATATTGCTATAGCGATAGGGAAGATCCCGTGTACCGATCCAGGCATGATGTCCTTTGAGCCCTGCAAGCTTCAGCATATTGACGATCAGGTTCGCCATATCTTTGCAATCACCATATCTTTTTTCACAGACATAGGAACCTGAGTGAGGGATAAGGCCGCGCATGCCTTGTTCGAAGGCTATGTATTGAATGTTCTCCTGAACCCAATAAAATATGTTCCTGACTACTTCAAGCTCTGACTCGGAGGATTCCTTGATTTTGCTCACCACCGATTGAAGCTCCGGTGAAGTTTCCTTATTCAAATCTCTGACAAAGGTGTGATACCATGAGTAAAGATCGTCGAGGCCTGATAACACATTTAGCTTCTTGCTTTTGCCTTCGAACGATTTCACATAGCAGATTACGTGTGGAGCAAAATATCGCAGCGATGGACTATCTTCTTCTCTCTTTCGCGCAGGCAGGTTCTCACATGTCCACTCCAGGAATTCGAAACCACCTTTTTCATATTTTCTGAACTTCACCATTCCCACCTGATCATTTATTACCTCGTACACAAGGTCTACTCCCTTTGATTGCCTGATGGTGAATCTGGTTTTGGCCTGCGGAATATAGGTGGAGAAAACATAGCCAGGCATAAAGCGTGCATCGGTCATGTTCAGCCGATATTCAAGTACAGTTCTATTACCCTGCGCAACCGATGGAAAGTTGAAAGTATAGTTGTATGAATCATCATAAAAAATTCCAGCCTCCCGATCACTGTTCTTTTTGAACTCCTTAACGTGCATCTCCCTGAATCTAATTCGATCCAAAACAAGGGTCTTCGCTTTAAGATCTTTCACCTGGCTAAAATGCGAGCCGTAGACTTTGCCTGAAGAATATACTTCCGTCTGCTGCTTGAGGTGAAGCATATCTTCCCGGATCTGGGAATAAACCTCAAGCGAATCACCATTGATCAGAATATTCAGCTGTTCAGAACGTTCAAGAAAGATTGCCGGAGCATCAGGAAATATTGATTTGTAAGTCTTAAAAATATCTGACTGCTCCCCCTGGCCAACAACGGTAAGGCTACTCAAAAGAAAAACACAGGTCAAAAGGTTAAAAAAATGACCCGCAGTAACTTGCCAAAAACGCAACATCCGATTCAAAAAAATACTTCTCTAAAGAAAAAAAGAATCAGACGACGCAACCGTTGCAAAATGAAAAAATAAACCCCTCTGTAAGAAAAAGAGGGGTTTTTGTGAAAAACTTAAGAAACCTGCCCGTTAAACACGCGCTTCAGTCTTATTCATCACTTTGGTTTGAATTTGAATGGATTCCTGATGTATAAGTTTTAGCAAATCGCTCGTAAAGTCAGCATTCAATCCCATAGCCTTTCCAAGCGTTACGCGTGTTTGAATAATTTCTTCCCAACGCGAGACTTGCAAAATGGTAACGCCGTTTTCTTTCTTATACTGTCCTATTTTTTCCGATATCTTCATTCGCGCTGCAAGCTTCGACATGATCTCGTCGTCGAGATGGTCAATCTCCTCACGCAAAATGCTAAGCGTATCTTTGAACGTTTTATTATCTGAGGACACAGAACGAACAACCAGTCCATCGATAATTTTTGACAACACTGCTGGTGTAACCTGCTGCTTAGCATCACTCCAAGCTGCGTCGGGGTTGATATGCGATTCGATCATTAACCCGACCATATCCAGATCAAGCGCTTTCTGAGCTATGAACGAAATTAATTCCCTATTACCAGCGATGTGACTTGGATCGCAGATGATATCCAACTCCGGTATCCGTGTTTTTAATTCAATTCCGAGGTCCCACATTGGAGCATTTCTAAAAGGTCCCTTTTCGAAAGCGGAGAACCCGCGATGAATTGCTGCCAGCTTTGTGATACCTGCCTTGTTCAATCGTTCAAGTGCACCTATCCAAAGTTCCAGATCAGGGTTGATAGGATTCTTGACCATTACCGGAACGTCAACACCTTTCAACGCGTCGGCAACTTCCTGCACTGAAAATGGATTAACTGTAGTGCGTGCACCAACCCAAAGAATGTCTACACCGGCTTTAAGGCAAGCTTCAACGTGGGCTGCATTTGCCACCTCAGTGGTAACCGGTAGTCCAGTTTCCTTCTTTGCCTGCACGAGCCAATTAAGTCCTTCGGTACCCGATCCCTCGTACTGGCCGGGTCTTGTGCGCGGCTTCCAGATGCCCGCCCGGAGCGCGTGTATTTTGCCCGTTGCGGCCAGCTGTTTTGCTGTAGCAATAGTTTGTTCTTCTGTTTCCGCGCTACAGGGTCCACTGATAATAATGGGTTTGCTCGCGGTGGGTAACCATTGGGAAATCGGTTCAAGCTGCAATGCCTTTTTCATATCTGTTCGTTTATTTTTCTTCTACTTGTTTTATTTGTTTGTATTCAATTCCATTTAGTACTTCTCTGATCCTGTTCGCATCCTTCATGATTCGCTGCAACTCTTTGCCGTCGCGTTTCATCAGGTAATACTGAAATTTTTGAAGATGCATAATATACTCAAGCAACGCCTGACTCAAATATTCAGAATTTTGCTCAAAGATAGGCGCCCACATGTCAGGTGAACTTTTTGCCAGACGAACAGTAGATGCAAAACCGCTACCCGCCAAAGCAAAAATATTCTTTTCATCGCGTTCAATGTCCAATACGGTTTGCCCCAGCAAAAACGAACTGACGTGCGACAAGTGTGAAACGTACGCCACGTGTTTATCGTGTTCTTCGGGATCCATGAAGATCGTATTCATACCCAGCACTGTGAAAATTTTGTCCGCCACTTTTAAGGCGTCTGCTGAGGACAATTCACTTTCGCAGATGATATTGGTCTTCCCCTTAAACAATCCTTCGAATGCCGCATCAGGACCGGAGTTTTCTGTACCAGCGATAGGGTGCGAAGTAACGCATTGACCACGTTTCGGATGATTTGCAATCGACCTGCAAATCATTCTCTTTGTGGAACCCGTATCGATCACTACTGCCTTTTTCTTTACAGTGTCGAGAACAGACGGCAACAGTTGACTCAATGAGTTCACTGGAATAGCAACGATCACTAAATCGGCAGTTGAAATAGCTGTGCCTTCATTATCAATTTTATCTACCAGGCCGCGTTCGAATGCACGGCGCGCATTCGCAGGATTCAATTCAACCCCGATGGTCTCAGTAGAAATACCAGCCCGTCTCAGGTCAAGTGCCATTGATCCTCCGATTAACCCCAATCCGATCACTGTTGTCTTCATTCTATACCCTCGTTTTAGCGTGGATTTTTGAGTTAATAGTAGAACCGATGAAATTATCAATTCGTGCTAATGCTTCCTGGAACATTTGTTCCGTACAGCAAAGCGAAACGCGGATATAACGCTTGCCTGCATCGCCGAAAATAAATCCGGGTGTTATGAATACCTTTGTGCCATATAGAATTTCATCAATCCATTTCTCCACGTCAGCAATCTGGTCGGGAGCCTTTGCCCATACAAACAATCCAGACTGCTTGTCTGAAAATGTACAGCCCAACCGTTGTAGAAGTGAACATGCAACCTTTTTTCTTGCGCTGTAAAGTTCGTTAAGATCTTTAAACCAATCCCCTCCGCTTGACAACGCTTCCACTGCTGCATGTTGCAGTCCCAGGAACATGCCCGAATCCATATTGCTTTTTACCTTAAGAACTGAATCGATATAATCTTTGCGCCCAGCAACCCACCCGATACGCCAGCCAGCCATATTGTGTGACTTGCTAAGAGAATTCAGTTCCAAAGCTACCTCGTTCGCTCCGTCAACCGACAATAGACTCATAGGCTCATCATTGAGTATTAAACTGTACGGATTGTCATTCACGATGAGAAATTGGTTTTCTCTGGCAAGGTCCACCAGCTCTTTAAGCTCTTTCGCTGAAGCAGTTCGCCCTGTTGGCATATGCGGGAAGTTTACCCACATCAGTTTAACTTTTGAAAGATCGCTCTTTCGCAGCGCTTCAATATCTATCCCCCAATTAGATTCTTCAAGCAACGCATAGGGCCTGAGTTTGGCTCCCACCAAATTGGCAACCGAAGAATATGTCGGATACCCGGGATTAGGTATAAGAACTTCCTCGCCTTCATTCACAAACGCCATGGTAATATGCATAATCCCTTCCTTTGAACCCATCAAGGGAAGCACCATGGTCTCCGGATCCAGATTTACACCATAAACCCTTTGGTAAAAGGAAGCGATGCTTTTGCGCAGTTGGGGGATACCTTTGTAGTTCTGGTATCCATGATTTGCTGGATTTTTTGCCGAAGAAATCAAAGCATCAACAGTTGAGGATGAAGGTGCCTGATCAGGACTACCAATGCCAAGGTTTATTACTCTTAATTCCGGCGAATCCAAACTGCGAACTTCAGCGAGCTTCCTGCTGAAGTAGTACTCCTCCACGTTTGAAATTCTTTTTGCTGTACTTATCATATCAATCTGGCTTGCCGTTTATTTGTATTCGATCTTTGCCTTTTTGTATTCTCCCAAAACATTCAAATTTTTTACCTGTCTTAGGACCTGGTGCATTGCATCATCATAGTTTCTTCTCTTCTTCCACTCCACGTCAATATGGATAGAATATTCACTTGGTTTTCCGATGATTGGAATAGACTGGATCTTCGTCAGATTAATGCTATGGTTTTTAAAGGTCATCAAGGCTTCAGCCAGACTTCCTACCTCATTGGCAACTTCAAAGCATAACGATGCTTTGTTTGATTCAGCCTTACCGTTGCCACGTTTGGTTAATATCAGAAACCGGGTAAAATTCTTTTTATGCGTTTCAATGCGTTTGTCAAGAATTTCCAATCCAAATTTTTTGGCAGCATGTTCATTGGCAATCGCTGCGGTGTCTTTCAGTTTCAGTTCATGGACACGTTTCGCAGAAAGCGCTGTGTCATCGCTTTCGCGGATGGCAACGTCCTTCAATGACTGAAGATATTCCGCACATTGGCGTATAGCCATCGGATGTGATTCGATAGATCTGATTTCGCCTAATTTCACCCCCGGAAGGGCCAGCAAGTGCATATGGATAGGAAGGTATAACTCCCCCACTATGCTAAAATGATATTCCTGCAGAAGAAAGTAGTTTGGTAAAATGCTGCCTGCAATAGAATTCTCTATTGCCATAACTGCATAGTCAGCGTTCGCATTCTTTAAGTTTTCACACAGTTCATGGAAAGTAAGGCATTCAATGGTATCTAACGGCTCATCAAAATAAGTAAGTGCCGCTACTTCGTGAAAGCTTGTAGCGATACCTTGGATTGCAACCTTTAACTTTTTCTTCTTAGCCATATTTTTACGCCTATCAACAGGCATCATTCTCGTTCTTCCATTTTTCCCCAAAAAAAAAGTCCCGGTTTACCGGGACTTTCTGAGTTTTTCGTTATCGTCAATCTAACAACACACTACTCTTAGAGTCCCGCCGGGGCACTAAAAAAGTAATAAAAGTAAAAGAATGTGTTGTGAGACTTCATTTCTGTTCTTGATGGCCCAAAGATAAATTTTTTTTTCCGGCAGTTGCAAGTGCTCCGCGAATCTTTGGGGAAATATTTTTAGGAACTAATGGTTGTTAGGCCTTCGTCGAGGTATAGGGTATAGGGTATAGGGTATATGGGTAACAGAAGGAATAGGGAATAAGGAATAAGGGGCGGACTCAAATCGGGCGCACCTTATCCCCTATTCCTTACTCCTTATTCCTTTCTTAAATACCAATACGATCGACGCAGTTAATCATTAATTCAGCACCCACTCGATTAACGGACAACTGATAACGGATAACTTCCACGCGGAAACCGTTACCTTTGCCTATCCAAACCAATTATCAATATGAGATCGCTTTTCTTAATCCTGATCCTTTTAGGATGTAACAGCAAATCTAACAACGGGCTGGATAGTCAAAATGGCAACGATAGCGGAAATCAGGCGCTGTATGACGAAGTGATGAAGGTTCATGACGAAGTCATGCCGAAGATGAATGACATTTATAAGCTCAAAGAAGACCTGAAAAAGGAAATTGCCAACGCTCCCCAGCTTGTTGAAAACAAACGCAAACAGATAGAATCTGCTATTGTACAACTCGATGCGGCGAGTGAATCAATGATGGATTGGATGCGAAATTTTAACCCGTTGCCCGACAGTCTTGGAGAAGAGAAGGCCCGCAAATATCTGGAAGAACAAAAGGTGAAAGTAGTCAAGGTAAAAGAGGACATGCTTCGGGCAATAGAAGAGGCAAAAGGGCTGAACGAGTAGTACGAAATATTGTTCTGGATGCAGTTGTACAATGCTCCATTGGTCCGGCGTTTTGATGAAGGATAAGACGTTATCAAAACAGTGATATGACAAGACTGAAATGGCGTGAAAAACTTATAACCGTCGTATGTCTGATGTGCCTGACCCAAATATCACTGGCCAGCCACATGGTTGCCGTTGAAATTCGCGCCAGGCCGATCGACTGCAACACTCGTAAGTATGAAATAACTCTCATAGGATACGTCAACACACAATCCACTGTATTATTTGGCGGCGAGCTGGATAGCCTTTCTTTTGGGGACGGACATTCGATAAGGGTACCGGAACAACTCCCAGTTGTTATTGATCCAGTGTTAAATATTGGACGAGTACAATATGTTGTTGTTCACACCTATGCTACCAACGGTCGGTATATACTTTCCTATCGCGAGCATGCAAGAAATGATGGCATCCTGAATATGGCTAATTCGGGGTTTACTACTTTTTATACCGAATCCGCCATTATAATCGCTGGCGGAAAATGTGATTCATCACCATATCTCACCGTGCCGCCAATTGATCGCGCTTGTAGAGGTATTGCCTATTATCATAATGCCGGGGCTATTGATCCGGACGACGATAGCGTCTCGTTCTCATTAGTAACGCCGCGAAGCAGTCGAAGTGCAGAAGTAGTCAACTACTCAAATCCTAATGATCGGAAGTTTTATGATGTATTGGGCATCGGCTACAATCAGGCAAATGAAAATAAGAATGGCTCGCCAACTTTTTTTATCGATCCGGTGGATGGCACGCTCAGTTGGGATGCTCCAGGTGTAACTGGTGAATATGCTCTAGCAATCAAGATAACCGGATGGAGATACAATTTAAAGGACAGCACCTGGGTAGAATCCGGGTTCTGCATCCGTGACATGCAAGTAAAGGTGGAAGACTGCAATAACAAAAAGCCGGCTCTAATAGTACCTGACGAGTTGTGCATTTTTGCAGGCGAAACTGTTGAATTTAATGTACCCGGATCAGATCCCGATGGGCATCCTGTAGTCATTGAAGCATTCTCCGATATCTTTACGTTGACTGACAACCCTGGAGCAGTCACGCCGGAGGGAGGCCCGCTACAATCAACGCTTGCTCCATTTGATACAGCAAGCCTTCAGTTTCGCTGGATTACGTCGTGCGATAATGTCAAGAGTCAACCTTACAAAATTGTATTTAAGATAACGGATAGCCCACCCGCAGGGCCCAGGCTCGCAAGATTCGAAACAGTTTCAATAAAAGTGATTGCCCCTCCACCAGAGTTTGAAGCTGTTACCATAAATCCCGTTGAAAAGACCGCGGTGCTAACCTGGGAAAATGCATGCGATAATGTGTCGGCAATCCAGGTGTGGCGACGAGTGTCGGAGTATCCCTACATTCAACCCGACTGCAACATTGGCATGCCGTACTTTTTGAGGTATGAATTGATGGCAACACTTCCCGCTGATTCTCCTTCTTATAAGGACTCAGACCTCGCGATTGGTGCTCAGTATTGTTATCGATTGGTTGCACTGGTTGGAGACAATAATATTCCAAGCAGAATTTCGATCGATACGTGTTTTATCCCAAGACCCGCTGAGGCACCGGTTATCACCAACGTTTCCATATTAAGAACAGCAGGCGCGGGTGGGAGAGTTGAAGTGAAATGGACACCACCCTTTGACATCGATAAAACGCAATATCCTCCACCCTATCAATATCACGTTTACCGATCTGATCCCGACGGCTCGCTGGAAAAAATCACAACAGTACCTCAGAATGACACTGTATATATTCATTCGGTAAATACTATTGACAAACCGTTGTCCTATCGTGTCGAGCTTTATGTACCAGGCATAACACCTGAAGCTGTGGATACCTCATCGGTAGCAGGCTCTGTGTTTCTGAAGGGTCAAGCGTTACCAGCTAGAATTGCTCTGAACTGGGAAGCAGAGACACCCTGGTACAACTACAGCTATAATAATCCTTACCATCTAATCTACCGCAGCGAAGTAAGTGTCGACGGGCCCTTCATTTTAATCGACAGTGTCAACGTCAATGAAAGTGGATTTAACTTTTTCGATATCGGAGAATTTCAAAACGAACCATTGATTGAAGGTAAAACTTATTATTACAGAGTATTGACCCGTGGCTCTTACGGAAATCCAAAAATTCACGAACCGCTTGAAAACTTCTCCCAAGCCGTAGCTATAACCGCACAGGATGCTACACCGCCGTGTACCCCTATCGTTAACCTAACACAGGCCGATTGTTCCAGCCTCGATTGTTCGGTCGATACCTATTTCAATCATCTCACATGGTCTTTTGAAAATGAAAATTGCCTGGAAGATGGACTTGTGTATCGGGTTTTCGTTGCCGATAGCGAAGATGGACCATTTGAAATGCTGGAGACCATGGCGAGAACTGCGTTTCTGCATAACAACCTAAGTTCGTTGGCAAAATGCTATCGCGTGGCGGCGGTGGATCGCGCTGGGAATATGAGTTCGTTAAGCGAAATAATCTGCAACGACAACTGCCCTTATTTCGAACTTCCAAATGTGTTCACTCCAGGATCTGCCGATAATTTCAATGATGTATTCCTGGCATTCGGGCCTGATGACGGATCAGCTATGTGCTTCCGGTTTGTCAAGCACGTTGACCTTACGGTATACAATCGATGGGGCGAGGAGGTATACTCCGTCTCCACGTCAGAGCTTAACAATACAGTACTCTGGGACGGATCATTTAACTCAGGCAAAGATGCGGAGTCGGGGATCTACTATTACAATGCCAATGTCACATTCGACGTTCGTGACCCATCCAAACAAAACAAGCAATATAAGGGCTGGGTACACCTTATCAGGAACCGCTAAATTCCCGCGCATTTTGGGAAATAGTTTACCTTTGTCCCTTCAAAAATGACGTCATGGATTTAAAGCTTGTCCCTCTAAACGATTTACACATTAAACTCGGCGCCAGGATGGTGCCATTTGCGGGCTACAATATGCCCGTACGCTACTCGTCGGATATTGAAGAGCATATGACAGTACGCAAGGGGGTAGGTGTATTTGACGTTTCACATATGGGAGAATTTCTGGTCCAGGGTCCGGAAGCATTGGATCTCATCCAGCGCGTTACTTCAAATGATGCTTCAAAACTTATCGATGGTCAGGCACAGTACTCGTGTCTTCCGAACGAAACAGGCGGAATAGTTGATGACCTTCTGGTGTATAAGTTCAGGGAGGGTGAATACATGCTGGTAGTTAATGCGTCCAACATCGAAAAAGACTGGAACTGGATAAATAAGTATAATACCAAGGGTGCTGTGCTGAAAAATATATCGGATGACACCTGCCTTTTTGCCGTGCAAGGTCCGAAAGCTGTTTCGACGTTGCAGAAGCTAACAAAGGTCGACCTAAGCTCCATCAAATACTATCATTTTACAAAAGGGGAATTTGCTGGAGTAAGTGATATCATTCTTTCCAACACAGGATATACGGGCGCCGGTGGATTTGAAATCTATGCTGACAAGCGACACGCTGAAAGAATATGGGAAGAAGTTTTCGCTGCAGGAAAAGAATTTGACATCAAACCGATTGGTTTAGGCGCCCGCGACACGCTGAGGTTGGAAATGGGTTTTTGCCTTTATGGCAATGATATCGATGACACAACCTCACCACTGGAGGGCGGACTTGGATGGATAACCAAATTCTCGAAACCGTTTACAAATTCAGCTGCGCTCAAACGTCAGAAAGAGGAAGGTGCCAAGCGAAAACTCGTCGGGTTTAAGATGGTTGACAAAGGTATCCCACGGCATGACTATGCAATTAAGGCGTCCAACGGTAGCGTTATTGGGAAAGTTACTTCGGGAACCATGTCGCCGGTGTTGGGAATTGGAGTCGGCATGGGATATGTAAGCATTGACAAGGCTGAGCCCGGTAGTGAAATTTTTATCGACGTCCGCGGGCGATCTCTGAAAGCCGAAGTTTCGAAATTACCTTTTATCTAAGTGCATGACGGCGAGATTCATCCTGGCCTTTACATTCCTTACCACCGCGCTGTTTTCACAGTCTAAGGAAGATGTGGCCCTGAACAATCAGGCAGTTGCGCTCATGGATGAAGGAAAGTATAAGGAAGCATTACCGTACCTGGATAAGTTGACCACCAGGGATACGGCCAATTACATATACCGTTACAACCGCGCCGTTACCCTGTTCAACCTGAAACAATTTAACAGCGCTATCGCAGAGTATCAATACCTGCACAGCCTTATACCAGAGCAGAGCGAGTATGTTTTTCAGCTCGGCAACGCTTATGAACATCTGGATAGCAGCGATGTGGCCATTAGCTATTACACGAAGGCGATAGAAATAGATCCAGATCATTTTATTTACTTTTTTAAGCGGGGTACGATTTATCTCAAACAGGAAAAGTATAAGGAGGCTGTCGCCGATTTTTCAGCTTCGATCGAAATAAATCCGAACCATCACAACTCATTTCACAACCGCGGCATCGCGTTGTATAAGCTTGGTAGCCAAACGGAAGCTTGCGAAAACTGGTGCCAGGCTGTGCAACTGGGTAATACTTTTTCGAGAACCCATCTCGGCCAACTTTGTAAAACCGACAATACCTGCATCCCTGTCAAATGAGAAAGATCGACGTTTGTCTTAGTCCCGACCTGATGCATTTGTACAAGACTGATGACAGGACAGTAGTAATTGTCGACATACTCCGGGCCACCTCTTGTATGACTACTGCGCTTGCCCATGGCGTCAAGAGTATCACTCCCTTTGCGGCATTAGAAGAATGCCTGTCGATGAAAAGCAAAGGGTACTTCACATCAGGCGAGCGTGACGGAAAGAAGGTAGATGGTTTCGACCTGGGCAATTCTCCGTTTGAATACATGGACGAAAAACTGAAAGGCCAAAGGATTGCATTTACAACTACTAATGGAACACAAGCAATTGCGAAGTCTATCGGCGCCAGAGAAATTATTATTGGATCTTTCCTGAATCTCACCGCATTGACAAACTATCTAAATGAAGGACAGAATGACATTCTTGTTGTTTGCGCGGGATGGAAAGGTCGGTTTAACCTTGAAGATACGTTATTTGCAGGTGCACTAATTGAAGCGCTTAACCATACCGTTACGTTGGAGTGTGATGCACCACAAGCCTCTCTTCACCTTTACCGAATGGCCAAAGCTAACATGATGGAATTCCTGCGGGAAGCTAGTCATATTAAACGGCTCGCAAATCTCAACATCATTGAAGACATCAGCTTCTGCCTTACCATTGATAAATATAATGTCGTCCCAATTATGAGAGATTCAGTCATCGCGCTCTGATTCCCCAGCCCCGCTCAATTACTTAAGTTTGGGATTTTGTCGATGTCGATCTTTATCGCGCAAGTTCTTTTTTTCAAGATTCTTCTGAAATGCCTCGGTAAGATCGATTCCCGTTTGGTTGGCAAGGCAGATCAATACCCAGAATACGTCAGCGAGTTCATCTGCCAGTTCCTTACTCTTGTCAGACTCTTTCTCAGATTGATCACCAAAGCGTCGCGCGATAACTCGCGCGACTTCGCCTACCTCCTCCGTTAAAATAGCCATATTGGTCAGCTCGCTAAAATAGCGAACACCTTTTGTTTTGATCCATTGATCAACTTCGGCCTGTGCTTGCTTCAAAGTCATGACTCAATTATTTCACGGATGCGACAACCGCATTAATGATGCGTTCAGAAACAGCCTGGATATTTTTCTCATTAGATAAAAAGGCACGATCCGAATTGTTCGACAGGTAGCCTAGTTCGATGAGGGCTGCCGGAATGGAATTACGACTCAAAACTTGAAAATCTGCATCCTTGATTCCATTGACTTTGAGATCGCCTACCAAAGCAAGTTCTTTGCTCAGTTGCTCTGCAACTTGATTGCTTTTCTCAGCCTCTTTGTTCTTTTCGCTAACCATGATATCAATACCTGACATTGACGCGTTCACTTTGTCATAATTCACGTGGATCGAAAGAAACATTTTTGCATTGAACTGCTGAACCATCGACAGTCGTTCACCCAGTGAAAGTGACTGATCGCCTGTTCTTGTAAGAATTATCTTCAATCCACGCTTCTCGCCTACTGCCTGAATGGTCTGAGCGATGGAAAGAACAATGTCCTTTTCATTTGCCTGCTGTGCTGTGCTGCCTGCATCTGTCCCGCCGTGGCCTGGATCGATAAGAATTACAATTTCACCTGGGTCAGTTGATGTGAGTGAATTAACTATGTCATTTGTTCTTACAGGTGCGCTTGAAAATGCAGCCAGTAGTCCAAACACAACAGGGACAAAAAATAGGTAGAGCAGCTTGTAGCTTTGGCTCATTTTGTTTTTGGTCATCATAACGATTCTTTGTTTAATATTATGGGAGTAAAAAGAGCTAATAAATTCACTTGAGCTTTTCGATTGCAAGTTGTGCAACATGCAATTGAGATATTTTTCTAATTGAGTTCCACGAGATAATACACCGGCATCAGCTTCGTATTCGTGTTGTATTTTCAAAGACCTCTTGTAAAAAATCATTACCGGATTGAACCAAAGAATCGTAGAGGCAATCTCGGCAATAAGAAGGTCCACCCAATGGAACTTTCTTACATGAATTGTTTCGTGATCGATAATGGCTTTCTCAATTTCTCGTTTAGGCAGGAAGATCGTACTAAAAAAAGAAAAGGGCTGATCAATGTCCGACTTGAAAACCGTCGTCGAACCGATCGTCACAATCTCAGACACACTTTTTAAGGCGATAATTTTACCCAGACCATACAAAAGCCTGACCCCGCAAATTGAAACACCGATCCAATACAATGTGGCGACGTAGGGAAAGTCTGATGCTGCAGACGGAACTGAGATCTCGCCAGCATTAAATGATATTTCATCTAATGTTAGCGTTGGCAACACTGCTGTGGCATCGACATGAAAATCCGGTGACACTGATGAGAGGTCGAGCAAAGGAATAACGAACGACATCAAAATACCTGCAACGAGGTAAGCGCGATTCAGGGAGAACGCTGCGTAATTTCTAAACAGGAGAAGGTACACGAGGTAAAAGCAGCCTACACATACACTCACACTGATTAGATAGTAAATGGTTTCCATCAAGCTTTTTTTCGTTTTAACTTTTTTATCCTTTCATCGATTAGCTTTCTCACCTCTTCCAGTTCAGAAAGACTAAGCTTCGATTCCGTGAAGTACGATGCAAACGCCGAGGGAGAACCGGTGAAATAGTTGGTAAGCATTGGTTTTACCTGGCCCTTGAAATACGCTTCTTTGGAAATTTTGGGATAGTATTCATTTATTTTTCCATAGGTTTTAAACCCAATGAATCCCTTCTTGACCAAAACTCTGATCACTGTTGAAACAGTGGTGTATGCCGGTCTCGGATCGGAAAACTTTTCAACAATATCCTTCAGAAAACCGCGCCCGATCTCCCACAGATACTGCATTACTTGTTCTTCTGCTTTAGTAAGTGGCTTGTCAATCATGTAACAAATATACAACTATACTTATAGTATTCAAACTATTTTTATAGTCATATAAAAAATAAAGATTTCTGAGGGTTAAAGAGAGGTCAATCTATTTTTCAATACATCAGGAATACGCGCAATCTTTCTTGTATCATAGTCAAGACATACAATACCAATCTTAGCTCGAGCAACTTCCTTGTTGGTTACGGCATTTTCAACCAGGTAGTACATATCGAATCCATATTTGTTGAAATCTGCAACTCTGATGTTAATGGTTAGCCTATCTCCTAGAAATGATTCAGACTTATACTGAACAACTACATCTGCAATGACCTGTCCAACTGATCCTTCAAAGTTAAGTTCATTCTTGAAGCCGAGCGAGCGATAAAACTCTACCCGCGCATCTTGCATGAGGGTGAGTATCCTATCATGACCAAGATGGTTTCCATAATTTAAGTCCGATGGACGAACTACGATTTCCGTCTTAAACAGAAATTTATCCGGCAAATTCAATTCGACTCTGGCCATTCGTTATTCGTTATTCGATCCGATAGCTATCGGATTCATTATTCGATATTCACCAGGCTCCTCCACAAGTACAACGTCGCATAAGCTTCCCAACCCTTGTATTTCTTAAAGATTCTCCGCACTTCATCAAGCGTAGGCTTTCTCTTTAACTTTTTTAGATTTTTGATTGCGTTGTGGAGGCCGGCATCTTCAAGAGGAAAAGCATCGCTGTGACGGAACGTTTTCATCAAGGCATAGTTGGCAGTCCAATTTCCAATGCCCTTAATCCTCATCAACAATTCCTTTGCCTCCCCTAACGTCATGCCTACAAGCATATCCTTAGACACAGTCTTGTCCACAAATGCTTTCGCGATATTAATAGTATAATTTGCTTTTTGTCTAGAAAATTGCAATGGCAAAAGTTGGTCGATTGTCAGATTGGCTACTGTCTCGGGGGCTGGAAACAAATAATACGTATCATTGGCAAGAGTGATTGCGTCTCCAAAGCGTTCAACAAATCGCTGCTTCAAAGTGTACGCAAATTGAAGATTGATTTGTTGACCAAGCACCGCCCAAACAATAGATTCAAACAGATCAGGCTGACCTACGATCCGATAACCATAATAATTTTTTACCAACCCCTTCATCAATTTATCCTTCTCGCACATTGCGTAAAAGGGTTTGAGGTCTGTATCAAGGTCCAACCACTCCCGAATGTATTTCACAATTTCCGTTGCCTGCGCCACAGTAACATTGGTATTTAGAAATTCGACAAGCAAATCCGATTTCTTCAGTTGAATCGAAAATACAATCACAACATCTTTTACTAACAATGCCTTTTCAATACGATTGTCAAGAACCTTATGCAGCAATTCCCGTGGAGAACGCTGAAGGAATGCCAGTGCCAGCTCGAAATCAAATTCTTCAGGGAGCGGAATATGCAGGGATTTCATTTCAAATTTTGGAGTGTTCAAGATAGCGATTTCATATGATTCTATGCAGCAAGATTCGGGTTGAAGGCAGCCACTTAAGTAATGACCTTTGAAAGATCAACGGAAATTATATGTGCCTACTTAAAAGGTATGCGCATCCTAACCAGACTAACATGAAAGACATAAGCAACATGAATTGGACAACTCTCATTGATTCACTGAACACCAAAGGGTATGCAATCATCCCGAATGTACTATCGGCCGAGGAATGCAGGCATCTTTCCGGCCTATATGATGATGAATACCTATACCGCAGCATTATTAACATGCAGCGATATCGCTTTGGACGGGGTGAATATAAGTACTTCAATTATCCACTTCCTCCAACCATTCAATCATTGCGTGAAGTGTTGTATTCGCCTCTGGCTGCTTTAGCAAATGATTGGATGCAAAAACTTGGCACAGAAATTAAGTTTCCGTCATCACACGCTGAGTTGTTAAAAGAATGTCGCCAGAGACAACAAATCCGCCCAACGCCATTGATACTGCGATATGAAAGCGGAGGGTTTAACACGCTTCATCAGGATCTCTATGGTGAAATCTATTTTCCGTTCCAGGTAGTTTTTGTGCTGAGTAATGAAGGTCAGGATCATGAAGGTGGAGAACTAGTGTTAACGGAACAGCTACCCCGAGCACAATCAAAAGTGCAGGTATTGCATCCGGGTCAGGGCGACGCTGTGATTTTCACTACGAACTTCCGGCCTATACTTGGAACGAAAGGGTACTACAAGGCAAAAATGAAACATGGTGTAAGCGAGGTCAAAAAAGGTATTCGCTATTCACTGGGAATTATTTTTCACGATGCAGCCTGATCCAACATGTACTCGCATCATCAATTGGAAAAAAATGCGCTTAAACAAAAAATCCGTGATGGGGAAATTGTGCTGGCGGGTAATTCTAAACTGAAAATTTTTGGACTTTTAAATTGTCGTTCTGGTAAGCGGATGAAAAAACAGAACCGGGTATTTTTCGAATCAGAGATGGAAGCGATTTCCCTGGGTTTCCGCCCTTGTGGGAATTGTATGCGCGGAAAGTTTGGGGAGTGGAGAAAGGTAAGTGGTAAGTAGTAAGTGGTAAGTAGTAGTGATCGGTAATCGGTAGGCTCGATTGAAGTTCAGCGTTGCTATGATCGAGCGCATACCCAAATCTAAGGGTACCCGATAGCCATCGGGTCGGTATGCCAGATCAAAGTCCGACAATATTCCCTCGGGCGCACACCCACTCTCACCCCCACGATTAACTAATAACGATTAACGATTAACGGGACTTGCTTTCAAGTTCTCCGCTGCCATCAGCACAAAATCTTTTCCTTTGGTGAAGCCTTGTCCCCATTCAGCATCATATTTACTAGCTATGGGCAAGCCAGTAATGTCACTTGGTTTCTTACCCTTTTTTAGTGCTGCTGCAATCTCATCTCTGATTTCTGCCAAACGATCTCTGAATTTTTTTACATCAGCTTTGGTGCAAAGCTCGCCATGTCCGGGAATAACTTTTGTGTTATCATTCATCATACCCAAAAAAGCATCGAGGGACGATATAAATCCATTTATTGAACCGCCACTTCCGTAGTCAATGTATGGGTAGCCATACGTAACAAATAGGTCACCCATATGGTATACGTTGGCTTTTTTAAAATGAACCACTACGTCACCATCAGTATGTCCCGGACTAACATGGATCAATTCAATTTCCTCCTGGTTCAAGTACATATTTAATTTCTCGGCAAACGTAATTGCTGGCCAGGCCTCTTCTGCACGTGGAGGAGTAACGCTTTTGTCAGAAGGGTTCACATACTCTTTTGACATCCGTTGGCGAACCATATCATGGGCAACAATTGTGGCACCCATACTCTTGAAATTTTCGTTGCCTCCGGAATGGTCGCCATGAAGATGCGTATTGATCAGGAATCGAATATCATGAGGACTGAGAGTTTTAATTGCACCATTGATTTTATTGGATAACGGAGCGAACTGATCATCGATCATCAGCGTTCCTTCTTTTCCTATAAAAACCCCAACGTTGCCGCCCGCACCTTTCAAAAAGTACAAATTGTCGGCAACTTTCACCGGCTCGATTTGGACAGATTCAAAATTCTGCTGCGCCAAAGCGGAAATTCCGCTCACAAAGAACATCAGCAATGAGAGAAGGGTTTTCATAGGGGTTAGATTTGCAAATAAATATAATAAGAGTAATGATCTTTCTAATAGTACTTCAACCCGAGGGAATGTATTGAGCAAGAAATGGGTTGAGCAGGTAGATGGTTCGCTGCAATTTTGAATCATAAAATGATAGTTTTATGAAAGTGATAGCAAAAGAAAACAATATCAATTACCAGCGAATTGAGCAGGCAATTCTGTATTTGGAACAAAACTTCCAACGTCAACCGGAGCTGGATGAAGTCGCTGAGAAGGTCCACTTGTCACCGTTTCATTTCCAGAGAATTTTTACGGAATGGGCAGGAATTAGTCCTAAACGGTTTCTTCAATTTCTGACGGTGGATTACTTAAAAGAGAAACTGGAAAATTCAAGGAACCTGGTAGAAGCAGCAGAAAGCGCAGGGCTTTCCAGCCAATCCCGAGTCTATGATTTGTTCACGACCCTGGAGGCGGTAACCCCTCAAGAATACAAACAGCATGGCGCAGGCATTAGAGTCGAGTATGGGATACATGATACACCCTTTGGTACATGCCTGATTGGAGTTACCGAACGCGGCATTTGCTGGCTATCGTTCCTTCAAACTGACGAAGATCCTCGAACAGAAGTAGAATCGATGAAATCGCATTGGTCTAATTCAGCTTTCCATCAAAACCAGGATCTGACAGGAGCTTTCATAGAGAAGATCTTTGACCGGACGAAAGCTGACAAGTCTGAGAAACTCCATGTGTTTGTGAAGGGCACCAACTTCCAGGTAAAAGTATGGCAGGCTCTCCTAAACATTCCGATGGGAGAAGTAACAACTTACCAGGATATCGGAGTGGCTATACACAGTCCCAAAGCAATGCAAGCCGTGGGGTCAGCTGTCGGTTCCAATCACATCGCCTACCTTATCCCCTGCCATAGAGTGATCCGAAAAGATGGGCTGCTCGGTGAATACCGATGGAGCTCGGCTCGAAAGAAGAGTATGATTGGGTGGGAGTTGGCGCGCTCTCAATAGAGTTTAAGGTTTAAAGTTGAAAGTTTAAGGTTTCTGACTTCCTGGTGCGTGTGCAGATTTTTAATTACGTGGCACACCCGTGGGCGCCAGAAACTTTGAACCTTAAACTTTAAACCCTGAATTGTCTAATTCGTCAGATTAATCAAACCGTTCACCAAGCAAAACAAGGAGGTGGTAAAAATCATGCTTTTTGGGTGATAACCTGTCTGCTGAGAACAGACGTACTTTAGTTATCAGCCAAAAATACCATGCTACGCAACTACGTCGTCATCGCCTTTCGCAATTTCCAGCGTCAAAAATTATTTGCCTTGTTAAATATGTTCGGACTGGCACTTGGTCTCGCCAGCGCCATACTCATCTTCCTCTATGTTACGGATGAGTTGCAATACGATGTGATGCATCCTCATTATGAGAACACCTATCGGATTGGTTGCACTTTCACGAACGCCAATGGACAAGTTTTCGATAACACCAGTGCGCCCGGCTATTGGGTAAAACATTTGCTGGATACACGCAGCGAAGTAACTAGTGGAACACGCGTAGACTATATTGGTTATCCAACTTCGTTACATCATAAGTCTACCGATAAAATTATTCTGACAGAAGAAATCAAATGGGCCGAGCCTGGATTTGATGCCATCATTGATTTCGAGCTCCTAAAAGGAAATCAAGAAAAAATGTTTGAGGATCACTATTCTATTGTGTTAAGTGAAACAGGTGCTCGGAGATTGTTTGGAGACAAAGATCCTGTCGGCGAAGTTATTTCTGTTAAACATCCCTATGCAACGCAAGGCCGCGAAATTGATGTGATGGTCAGGGGTGTTTATCGCGACCTCCCTTCAAACTCCCATTTCAAACCAAAATTCATTGTGAATGTGAATGCATTCAGGAGTATTGTTACAAATTTTTCGAACTATATGGAAGGCACCCGTTTCGCAGATCAGATAGAATTCTTTGAGACTTACATTGTCGTCAAGCCAGGAACGGATATCAATCCCATTCAGGAACTGCTAAATGAGCAAGCACAACGAATGGTTCAATCCGATTCAGGCATATCGGCAGCTGGCTTCAAGATGTCTGCATTTCTTACAAAAATGTCAGACTTACATTTTGACGAAAAAAATCTTTGGGAGAACGACAGCACACGCGGGGATAAGAAATATCTCATGATCTTTAGTTCGGTTGCCATATTGATTTTGCTGATTGCATGTATCAACTATATGAATTTGGCAACAGCAAGATCCTCGAGACGAGCTAAAGAAGTGGGATTGAGAAAATCACTGGGGAGCAAACGATCGGAACTTGCCAAGCAATTTTTTTACGAATCTATTTTAATGACATTAGGCTCTCTCATCATCGCAATCGGGTTGGCCTTTCTGCTTTTGCAACCCTTCAACCAGCTCGCTCATAAAACTTTCACAATCGCTTCGCTATTGAATCCATACATGATCGTTACAATCATTCTCATTGTATTATTCATGGCTTTCCTTTCCGGAAGCTACCCTGCATTTTATTTATCCGCATTCCAGCCTGTCGACGTTCTAAAGGGACAAGTCATAAAAGGCCGGGGGGCCGAAATTTTCAGAAAGAGCCTGGTGACGATTCAATACACAGTTTCTCTAATCCTCATAATCTCAACTTTTATCGTTGTAAGGCAGATGAGCCATATGCAAAATACAAAGCTGAACCAGCAGGGCAGTCAATTACTCTCAATTCGGTATGGTGGGATAGCAGAGCAGTCAAAGTTCGCTGCTTTTAAGCAGGCTGTCTTGGAAGACAGGGATATTGAACATGTAACGATGGCCAATCACTTGCCTCGATTGAATTACTTCGGATACATAGGCGCTAACGTCAGATTTCCAGAGATCGATGATAAGACTTTGCAATGGAATAAGTTGAATGTGGAATTCGATTTTGCGAAAACCTATTCACTTGAATTTATCGCCGGGCGTGACTTCGATGCAAACAATGTCTCCGATTCGTCGAGCATGGTGCTGAACGAAGCTGCAGTGAGGGCGTTGAATCAGCCAATCGAAAAAATTATTGGTTCATCAGTAATAGACGTTAATGATCAGAATCGAAGTTTTAAGGTTATCGGTGTGGTGAAGGATTTTCCTTTTCGTTCGATGCATCAAACTATTGAGCCTTTATTGCTGAGTCCGCGGGTTCATTTCATCGACCGCATTGCCTATGTCAAATTACCCGCAGGAAAGTTTCAGGAGAAAATTGCTTTTATTGAAAAGAAATGGAAAGAAATATTTCCAGATGTTGGATTTGACTACTGGTTTCTCAGTGACGAATTCAACCGCATGTATGAGATGGAAGCGCGCGTTTCTTCCATGGCAAAAGCCTTCGCAATACTTGCCATTCTCATCACTGTGCTTGGAGTCTTTGGACTCGCGTCTTACACAGCAGAACAAAAAACGAAGGAAGTGGGAATACGCAAGGTCCTCGGCGCAGCTGTGCCACAAGTTGTGGGAATGTTCGTTTGGATCTTTGTAAAAATTTTTCTGCTTGCCGGCGTTGTGGCAATTCCGCTTGCTTATTTCATGGCAGATACCTGGTTATCGGGTTTTGCGTACAGGACGGCCATTAGTCCAACGATTTTTGGACTTAGCCTGGCTGGTTTGTTAATGATCACACTGGTAACTGTCAGCTATGAAACATGGAAGGCTGCGCGAACAAACCCGGTAAATGCGCTACGAAGTGAATGAGTCTATAAACAACTAAACCTACTTTGTCAACTTCCAATTAAGTGCTTTGAGAGAAGTATTCCTCACTTTTGATGCACAATTTGTACTTCGTCGCCTGGCGCAACAGTAATTTGTCGTGACTTGGCTCCCCAGCCGCATGGCTGCGCTTTTGGATTTGCAACTGAATTTTAGCCGCACATCCCCCACCAGGCCAAAGCTAAAATTAGGATGCAATCCAAAAGCTGGAAGAATGGTCGTGCTCCTCAAGCCATACAGTTCTCTTAACTTGACAAAGTTCTACTAGTTATTGTGAAGTGGCTTTGTGCTCGATCAAATATCGCAGCAATGCGCCTTATACCCTATACCCTATACCTCACCTTATTCCTTATTCCTTATTCCTTTTGTCCATCTTGACAAAGTAGGATTAATCGTTATTAGTTAATTGTGGGAGTGGGTGTGCGCTCGGTCGAAGACCGGTGTTCTTCAATCGAGCCTACCGATTACCTCTAGGGAGTTATTCAATACTGAGAGCGTGAGTACGCTCGATCAAGCCTGATGCTCTTAGCTCGACCGCTACCGATTACCTTGCACAAGCTTAACCGCACCGTAAGGCGTGAGTAAGCTCAATCGAAGATTGGTGCTCTTAGCTCGAGCCTACCGATCACCGACTACCTTGAGGATGTTATCCGTGACTTCGAGCGTGAGTGCACTCGACTAAGTCTGATGCTCTTAGCTCGACCGCTACCGATTACCTAAGAGGAGCTTATCCGTTACCGCGAGCGTGAGTACGCTCAAATAAGCCAGATGCTCCTAGCTCGATCGCACCGATTACCTTGCACAAGCTTAACCGCACCGTAAGGCGTGAGTAAGCTCAATCGAAGATTGGTGCTCTTAGCTCGAGCCTACCG
>JAEZBX010000258.1 GCA_023412765.1 Bacteroidota bacterium | reverse complement strand
CCAATCTTGCAGGCGGACAATATGTAAAAGTATCGCGCTCGGGTGGATTCTATGAATCTGGAAAAACTCCTCGTGTAACAGATGCATCCGTAACTGTGAAAGATGATGCAGGCAATGAATTCGAATTTGTTCATAATCCCAGAAACTATGCCGACTCAGCCGGCTATTATTTGCCACAGGCACCTTTTACCGGCGAGGTCGGTAGAACTTATTTCTTGACGGTGACCGTTGGCGATCAGGTATACGAGGCGCAAGACAAATTAATTAGGGTTACGCCGATCGACTCACTGGCATATCAAATCGATGAAGACGAGAAAGAAGATCCTGAAGATGAAGGTAAATTTTACGAAGTACTCATATACGCTAAAGAACCGCAGGATACTGAGGATTATTACTTGTTCAAGTTTTACAGAAACGATTCGTTGAAGCTTGACTTTGATACTGATATTTATTTTACAGACGACGAAACTTTGGGAGAGAATATTGATGGTGTCAGCTCACCCATTTATTTCGCTCCAGGCGACAAGGCGAGATGTGAGATTTACAGTTTATCGAGGACGGCATTCGTATTTTACAACGATCTGCAAAGCTTACTAAACAATGATGGAGGATTGTTCAGCCAACCTCCGGCAAATTCACGAACCAATTTATCTAATGGTGCTCTTGGTTTCTTCCAGGCAAGTGCTGTTCATGTAAGCGAGATTGAGATTAAAGAATAGCTAAATGTTGTTTTTGACAAAAGGGAGTTTCATATTTCATTTGCAAATACTCCCTGATGAAGAAACTAGCGATCCTCTTAGTCATCATTTTTATTTGGCAGAATGGATGGGCTCAGACGGTTTTGGATAATAATCCATCTACCATTCGATGGGAGCAAATCAACACAGAAAATTTTCGGCTAATATTTCCAAAGGGATTTGATGGGCAGGCACAGCGGATGGCGAATACCCTTGAGCACATCCGACTTGCTGAGACCCGTTCGTTACGATCACAACCACGACGTCTTTCAGTTATCCTTCAGAATCAATCATCGTTGTCAAATGGTTTTGCATCACTTCTACCGCGGCGCACTGAGTTCTTTACAATGCCACCGCAGGACTACAATTTTGCAGGAACTAATGATTGGCTCGATCTGCTTGCTGCGCACGAATACCGGCACATCGTACAATACCAACACGCTACACGCGGATTCAACAAAGCGATGTATTACGTTTTTGGTCCGACCACCCTTGTTGCATTTGCGCAGGCTGCTGCGCCACAATGGTTTTGGGAAGGGGATGCTGTAGTTACAGAAACTGCATTAACTCCCAGTGGAAGAGGGCGAATTCCCAACTTTTCCCTGACTTTCAAAACAAACTTTTTGGAGGGAAGAACTTTTAATTACCACAAACAATATCTGCGTTCCTATAAGCACCAGATTCCAAATCACTACGTGCTTGGCTATTATATGGTCAGCCATCTGCGTCGAAAATCATCAGACCCAAATGTATGGAGTGATATCACGGCACGAGCATGGAACGTTCCATTTATTCCTTTTGCGTTCTCAAATTCTATTCATAAAAATACTGGCAAGTATGTTACGGAATTATTTGAAGATATGGCTGCAGACCTGAAGAAGAGTTGGCAGAACGAGGTCGATCAACTAAAACTAACGCCTTTTCAAACTGTAACAAAACGAAAGTCGCGCGCATATACAGACTACCTTTATCCGCAACCGATATCGGAAGATAGCCTTATCGTTATGAAGCGTGGAATTGGCGACATCGATCGGTTTGTTCTCATCGATCGAAACGGGAAAGAGTTCCACATCTTCACACCAGGCATCGTGAACGATGCGGGTATGCTTTCCGTTGCAAAGGGTAGGATTACATGGAGTGAATATGGATATGATACCCGATGGCCGGTAAGAAACTATTCTGTTGTAAAGGTTCACAACATGAAGTCAAGGTATAAGAAGATAATTGGAAGTCGCAAGTCGCGATTGAGCGGTGCCGCATTATCACCTGATGGATCAATGATAGCTGCTGTGGAAGCAGCAAATAATTATCAGGTTACTTTGCAAACATTCGATGTAGCCAGAGGTAAAAAGTTAAAAACCTTCGCAAATCCGGACAATAGTTTCCTGTCGATGCCGAGGTGGTCGCCAGACGGAAGATCACTGGTTGTTGTAAAGACGGACAGGGATGGAAAAAGAATATCGTTAATTAATGTTGCAAGCGGACAGTCGACTGATATACTTAATGTGGGTCATGAAAATGTAGGCCATCCTGTGCTTCATGGTGACTATATATTATTCAACTCAGGCATAACCGGCATCGACAATATCTTTGCCTTTGACATGAAGACAAAGGTGCGCTACCAGATTACAACAAGCCGATATGGTGCGTATAATCCAGCCGTTAGTCCGAATGGTACTTCCATTTACTACAATGAACAAACACGAGATGGACTTGATGTTGTTAAAATGCCTTTCGACCCGGGTCATTGGGAAACTTTCCAATCGCCTGATAGCTCGTTGACCGAAAGCTGGGCTAGCCAGCTTGCTGAGCAGGAGGGAGACCTCCATCTGTTTGATAGCATTCCTCAGACGATCTATCCCGTAACTCATTTTTCAAAATCGAAAGGTATTCTTAATCCTTACAGTTGGGGAGCATATGTTAGCAATGATCTCGCTCAGATCAATGTTGGTGTTTCATCCAGAGACATTCTAAGCACCACAGAAATTTCAGCAGGTTATATGTTTGACATAAATGAGCAAACATCTTCGTGGTTTGCCGGCCTGAGTTACCAGGGTTGGTATCCGATTCTTGATCTTTCGGTGCGCACAGGTGGGCGCGAAAATGACGAACGATATGGTCGTCATGATCTCGAATTTTCATGGCGCGAAACTTCGGTATCGGGAGGTGTTAGAGTACCGTTTAACTTCACAAATTCTAAATATGTGACCAGGCTTTCAGTTGGTGACGCAATTGGATTTACACGGACTACAGATTTCAGAAATGTTACTGTCCGAAATGGTAATGTAATTTATGACGGACCCGGTCGCGATGTTCCGGCATTTGATACGCTGCGATACATCTACAAAGATCAGCTCAACAACGGTGACTTACTGTATAATAATTTCACGTTGTCGTTTTCAAATTTGTTGAAACGCAGTCCGCGCGATTTCCTTTCGAGTTGGGGTCAGACACTGGCAGTCAACTACTATCATACGCCGATGGGTGGCGACTTCAAAGCAAGGATGCTTGCTGTGCAGGGTTCCTTATATTTTCCTGGCCTGGTCAAGCATCATTTCCTGTACGGTCGTGTAGGCTATCAGGAGAGCTTTCAGGGGATTGAAAGAAACACCTACATTTTTAGAAATATGATTGCCAAGCCACGCGGTCATGAGTATCCAACTGACAAGACTTTCCTCTCCGTTTCTGCCAACTATGCATTACCATTGTGGTATCCTGATATAGCCCTTGGACCGGTGTTAAATATTCAACGGGTAAAGGCAAATTTCTTTTACGATTACGGCAAGGGTACTGGTAACATTTTTTACTATAAACCAAATTCAAATTTAGTGTATTCCGCGCCAACTGGAGATACCTATCAATCCGTTGGTGTAGAGACTACTTTCGATTTTAATGTGATGAGATTCCTGCCCAAGTTCGAACTTGGCTTCCGTTCAACGTACCGTTTCGAAAATTCCTATAACAGCAGCGGTATTGTCTTTGAAATCGTCATCGGGAATATCGCATTCTGAAAGGCTTGAAAATCGGTTTATTTAAACCTATTTTTGGCCTTCTAAAACCAAAAGGTAATTCAAAAACACAATGGCAGAAATAGTACGAATGCCCAAAATGAGCGATACCATGACCGAGGGTGTGGTGGCTAAGTGGCATAAGAAAGTAGGCGATACCATCAAATCAGGTGAGTTAATGGCCGAAATTGAAACGGATAAAGCAACGATGGACTATGAATCATTTAATTCAGGAACAGTGCTTTATCTTGGCGTAGAAGAAGGTAAAGCCGTGGCAGTGAATGATGTACTAGCCATTGTTGGAAACCCGGGTGAAGACTATAAAAGTTTGTTAGAAGGTGGAAACGGGGAGAAAGCGTCTGCTGAAAAGCCGGGGGAAGTGAAGAAAGCAGAAGGTAAAACTGCTCCGAAGGAAGCGACTGAAACTGCTACAGCTACAGCAGTAGATACTTCAGGGATTAAAGCTGAGGTTGTGTTGATGCCGAAGATGAGCGATACCATGAATGAAGGTGTGATTGCTGCGTGGCACAAGAAAGTTGGCGACACTGTGAAGACGAATGAGCTGCTCGCTGAGATTGAGACTGATAAGGCTACGATGGAGTATGAGTCATATAATGCAGGTACATTGCTCTACATCGGCGCTGAAGCAGGGCAGGCCGTAGCCGTTAATGGTGTTCTGGCTGTAATCGGTGAAAAGGATGCTGATTGGAAGACGTTGTTGAAGGCTCATGAGGGCAAGGCAACTGGCGGCGGGCAGTCGTCACAGCCAAAGCAGGACGGAGAGGCGAAACAATCCGAAGCGAAACAATCCGAATCAAAACCTGTAGAAGCTGAAGCTTCACATAGTTCCAATGGCCGCATTAAGGCGTCACCACTAGCAAAGAAATTAGCAAAGGATAAAGGTTACGATCTGGCAAAGATTTCCGGGTCGGGTGAAAATGGTCGCATTACAAAAGCAGATGTTGAAAACTACAAGCCGGCTGCTGAAGCGCCGTCGAAGGGTGCGAAAGCCCCGGTAAGTTTGCCTAAAGTTGTAGGAGAGGAAAGCTTCGAGGAAGTCGCAGTTTCACAAATGCGAAAGACCATAGCCCGCCGTTTGTCCGAAAGTAAGTTCACGGCGCCGCATTTCTATCTGACCATGGAGATTAACATGGACAAAGCGGTTGAAGCGCGCAAGAGTATCAATGAGGTTAGTCCTGTAAAGATTTCCTTCAATGACATGGTGATAAAAGCAGCAGCCGCAGCGTTGCGCCAGCATCCCGATGTGAACGTAAGCTACCTCGGTGATAAGATGAGAAAGAATCATCATATTCATATTGGTGTTGCCGTAGCTGTTAAAGATGGTTTGCTTGTTCCGGTTATCCGTTTTGCTGATAACAAATCACTGTCGCATATCGCCGCTGAAGTGAAAGACCTTGCACAAAAAGCGCACGACAAAAAACTTCAACCTTCTGACTGGGAAGGAAGCACGTTCACCATTTCAAATCTTGGAATGTTTGGTATTGAAGAGTTTACAGCAATCATAAATACACCCGATGCATGTATCCTGGCCGTGGGAGGTATTAAGGAAACGGCGATCGTGAAAAATGGTCAGCTTGTTCCTGGTAATGTGATGAAGGTTACTATGTCGTGTGATCATCGCGCAGTCGACGGTGCAGTAGGGGCAGCTTTCCTTAAGACGTTCAAGGGACTGCTTGAAGATCCGGTAAGAATCTTGATTTAATCATTTACGAGACCCCGGAGTGATCCGGGGCTTTTTATTTTTATCATATGGAAAAAATTCATTCAACTACCATAATAGCAGTGTTGCACAACGGTCAGATCGCTATCGGTGGCGACGGACAGGCAACTATGGGAAATTATGTTGCAAAGAGCAATGTGAAGAAGATACGGAAACTTCAGGATGGAAAAGTGCTGGCAGGATTTGCCGGTTCAACTGCAGATGCATTTACGTTGATTGAGCGGTTCGAAGAAAAACTGAATACTTATGGTGGCAACATGAAGCGCGCTGCTATTGAGCTTGCGAAAGACTGGCGGATGGATCGCTTCCTCCGCAGACTGGAGGCCATGTTGATTACTGCCAATAAGGACGAGGTCTTGGTTCTATCTGGAAATGGTGACGTGCTGGAGCCTGACAATCACATTGCAGCAATCGGCTCAGGTGCGATGTACGCTCAATCAGCAGCCCTGGCATTGAAGAAACATGCCGCTCATCTGACTGCCGAAGAGATCGTACGCGAAAGCTTGAATATCGCAGCCGATATATGCATTTATACCAATCATAATATTGTGATCGAAAAGATGGAATAGTTTGAAGTTTGAAGTTTAAAGTTTAAAGTTTAAGGTTTAAAGTTTAAAGTTTAAAGTTTAAGGTTTGAGGTTTGAGGTTTCGGGCCGAAAGATGGTGCTCCTTATACCTTATACCTTATACCCTATACCCTTATTCCTTATTCCTTATTCCTTATTCCTTATCGCTTATCCCTTACGCCCCCGAGTTGCTCTCAATCTCCTCATCAACCTTCCGATCCTCACTTTTCTGG
>JAEZBX010000164.1 GCA_023412765.1 Bacteroidota bacterium | reverse complement strand
AGAAACCAATGTAAGAGTTTTCTTGGGAGCCTTAAGAAGGTGGCCGGCTTTTGCCATTCAAACCCTGGGGTTATTCCTGTCGTTTGTCGGTAAAGCAGCAGTTGGGGATGTACCAGCGCATACTTTGCGGCAGCCAGTAGAGCCTATCATCAATCGCGCATGATCTGAGGCAATTGTGGGCAATAAACCCTCTCGCCTTCGTGTTGCGAATCCTTAGATCATTAAATTTATCTCGCACTCTTATCGATGGCCTGTTTGCATCGCTTTGAGTTGCGTTGAAAACAATTTTTCCCCGGTGTTGTCTAATATAGCAGCATGAATGAAGAAAGTCCTTCCGTTATGAAAGAACGCTCGAATTCAAGGCTGGTTCTCGTTTCTAACCGTTTGCCAATACAACTTGCTGAAAAGGACGGCAAGGTTTTTATAAAGCAAAGCGACGGTGGTCTGGTGACCGCGTTAAAAAGCTATTTTGACCAGGAATCGACAAAGGATGCCTTCGAGGAAAAAATTTGGGTCGGTGCAGCAGACTTCCCTGAAAAGCGGTGGGCAAAACTGGATCGATCGGAAGCTGATTTCAAGATCGTACCATTATATATCGAACCAAAAGTATATAATAAATATTACAACGGTTTTTGCAATGCCACAATTTGGCCATTGTTTCACTATTTCCCTTCTTATGTCATCTATGACCAGGACTTCTTCGAGAAATATGAACAGGTAAACCAACAATTTGCTGACTGTCTGTTAAGTGTGATCAAACCTGGGGACACGGTCTGGGTACACGATTATCAATTGTTTCTCTTGCCTGGCATTATCAGGGAAAGAATGCCCGATGTCACTATCGGTTTTTTCCTGCACATACCCTTTCCTTCCTACGAAATATTCAGACTCCTTCATCGGCCATGGAAGGAAAAAATTGTTCGCGGACTACTCGGATCAGACCTGATTGGATTTCATACGCATGAATATGTCCAGCATTTTCTCAAAACTGTTCGTATGGTCCTGGGATACGACCACCAATATCGGGTTATCGCCTTTGAGAACAGGCTTGTAAAGGCGGACTTGTTTCCGCTCGGTATCGATTTTGATAAGTTCAACGATGCGGCAACAAGAGAAGAAGTCATTGAGGCGAAAAATTCTATCGCTGAAAATTTTCCTGATAAAAAAATCATCTTCTCAGTCGATCGGCTAGACTACACAAAGGGCGTAACGCACCGGCTAACAGGTTTTGAACGGTTTTTGAAATCTCATCCTGAGTGGTTGGAGAAAATTGTATTTATTCTGGTGGTGGTCCCGTCGCGACAAATTATTTCGAGGTATAACGAGAGGAGAAAACTCATAGAAGAAGAGGTTGGCAGGATCAACGGAAAGTATTCCACGCTTTCGTGGCAACCCATAATTTATCGGTATAGTCAAATCACTTTTGATGAACTCTGCGCCTTATACCAATCCGCAGACGTTGCTCTCATAACACCATTGCGTGATGGAATGAACCTGGTGGCCAAAGAATTTGTCGCCTCGGTTGTGCAAAAAGGAGTTCTGATATTAAGCGAGCTTGCAGGAGCCGCAAACGAACTTGGCGAAGCAATTCCAGTAAATCCGCTGGATTCCCAGGAGGTCGCCACTGCTCTTCAACAAGCGCTGACCATGCCTCTTGCTGAACAGTCACACAGACTTGCACTGATGCGCCAACGCCTCTCGAACTACGATGTGGCAAGCTGGGTGCACGACTTCCTCCACCAGCTCGAGGTTGTAAAAGAACAGCAAGCTCATGAGGAACGAAAATATGTGACAGCATCGATTCGTGATGTGATCGTCCAAAATTTCAAAAATGCCAAAAGGCGCGACTTGCTATTAGACTATGATGGCACACTTGTTCCATTCGCCCGACATCCGCGAGAAGCCATGCCTGACAAAAACCTTTTGAAACTTCTGGCACAACTGGGCTCTGACTCAAGAACTAACCTTACCATCATAAGTGGTCGAGATGCTAATATTCTGGAGGAATGGTTTCGAGAGGTCCCTGTTAACCTGGTCGCCGAACATGGTGCAGCAATAAAACGCGTTAGTAAGAGCTGGACCGTAGAGAAAGGAATCGACCAAAGTTGGAAAACGGTACTAAGGCCGACGTTGGAAATGTTTGTAAAACGTAGTCCGCGTTCTTTCATTGAAGAAAAAAACCATACGCTCGCATGGCACTATCGCAATGTGGATCCGGAACTTGGATTTGTCAGGTCACGTGAACTGTTAGACAGCCTGTTTCATTTGGTAAGAAACGGACAACTCCAAATAATTGACGGCAACAAAGTCATAGAGATCAGGGTCGCAGGGATTGATAAAGGTGTCGCTGCAAAGAAAATACTGGAAGAAACACAAAGCGAGTTTGTACTTGTCGTTGGCGATGATAAGACGGATGAAGATATGTTTCGATCACTTTCAGATCGCGCGCTTACTATCAAGGTGGGAGCAGGACATTCAGTCGCCCAGTATTCCGTGGGCAACCAAAGAGAAATAATAAAGCTTTTGCACGCCTTTGCCGAATAATCAATAAGGCGATGGACTGGTACTTGTCCAGCCACCGTCCACTACCAATGACTGTCCCGTGATGTGACCAGCCTGCGGAGAAACAAGGAAAAGAGCAGCGTGCGCAATATCCATCACGTTAGCAGGTCTACCCGTTGGTGTGATTTTGGACCAGGTTGCTTCGTATCCCGGATCGCTTGCAGTCCGTTCAGTCATCGTGGCTCCTGGGGCTATTGCGTTAATTGTGATTTGAAAAGGCGACAATTCCACTACCAACGTCTTGGCTAACATCTCCAGCGCGGCCTTAGACATGCCATAAGCGGCTAAGTTTTTGTGCGCCTGATGACCTGTAACGGATGACATGAGCAAAATTCGCCCACCGGTTTTATTTTTTTTCATCTGCAGCGATGCGGTCTGTGTGAGGAAAAAACTGCCCCCCAGGTTTAAATTCATTACCTTAATGAAATCATCGTATTTGTATTCAAAGAAATCTCCAAACAACGTTATACCAGCATTCGCTATAACGATATCCAGTTTGCCGTGCCGCGCGACACAATCGTTCACCAAGTTTTGAATAAAAGTAATATCAGCAGCATCACCAGGATAGGGCATACATTTGTTTTCATCCTCGCTAACGGTTTGAGCAGCCTTTTTTGCTAATGAAGCATCAAGATCATTCAAAAAAACTTTCGCACCCTGTTCTACTAGCTGACGACAAATTTCTAAGCCAATACCCTGTCCTGCGCCCGTGACGATCGCTACCTGATTTTCAAAATTTCTCATATGCAAAATTTCGTAAACTTATAAAGGATTGTTCTTATTAGCACGTATCATTTCACCATAGCCTTGCTTCTTACCTAAGCCTGTAATGGCCATAACTATTCGCTTTGTTTTTGTCGTACTTGTTTTGGCGCTTTCAATCCAGTTGCTGAAATAGTTCTGGTGAGACTTGGGTAATGAATTAAAATATCGAAGCGCTTCAGGATCATCCTTCAAGCATCTTAGAAGATCCTTTGAGATCTGTGGAGAGCGATTATCGAATTCCAATAACACTTTTATCTTGTCGCCGGCACGCTTTTTCAAAAAGCTCCGCATTTTGCCGTTTACTGGAAGGATAAAACTTCCATCTCCCATCGGCAAGAGGGAGACTTTTTCAAAGGAATAATTGTCGAGTTTGCCCTTCACCCTAAATGATACCTTACAGCCTGGCTTCAGCTTGTGAGCCTGCTCAATACTAACCTCGATGTATGACCATCCCGTCTTTTCACCCTTCCTGGCAAATTGCTGAATAGTGGTAGTGTACTCAACCATCTTGGGATCTACAATGCGATTTTTTTAACGCGGCATAAATCTCGGAAAATTCTAAAAAACGTAGATGTGAGAGCGCAATTAATAATTGCGTACTTTTATATATATATGGGATTAGAACAGGATTTAAAGCAGGAACGATTTGACAACATATATGAGAAGATGGTAGTGAATATTTTGTTTACGGGGAGCTGGCTGTCGAATCTAAACGCCTCAAGGCTAAAGCCCTTTGGACTGACGCCCGAACAATACAACGTACTTCGGATATTGCGTGGTAGCCATCCTAAACCAATGATGTTGGCTGATATAACTTCAAGGATGATCGATCGAAATAGCAACGCGACTCGATTGGTGGAAAAATTAAAATCAAAAGCATTTGTGAATCGCGAAATTTGTGAAACCAATCGACGGCAAGTCGACATTTCTATTACGGAAGCAGGTCTCGAAGTGCTTATTAAGATTGATGAGGGACTCGATGATTGGCTTCAAAATCTTAAAACCGTTCCTCAATCTGAGGTAGAGGCTCTGAATACAACGCTGGATAAGTTGAGGGGTTAGCTTGAACTCGCTCTATGATTCTAATGTTCGGATAATCATCCACGGCATTCAAAAGGGTACAGGAAAAATGCAAAAGTCAGATCAGATTGAACATCCGGTTATAGACCTCATCAAGAACAGGAGAAGCTCTCGCGCATTTTCAAAAAGGTTAATCGAGCCCGAGAGAATCTATTCACTTTTTGAGGCCACACGCTGGGCACCGTCCAGTACCAATGAGCAACCCTGGTTATACATTTATGCAACTCATGACCAACCAGAGCTTTGGAAAAAACTTTTTAATTGCCTGAATGAAGGCAACAAACTGTGGGCAAAGGATGCTCCGCTTATTATTTTGAGCCTGGCCAGAAAGAACTTTTCAAGATATCCCGGTGCAAATGCCCACGCGATGTATGACCTGGGAGGGGCAAATTCTTTCCTTACCCTTCAGGCTGTAGAAATGGGACTGCAACTGCGCCAAATGGCAGGCTTCAGCTACGAAAAAACAATAGCAGAAATTCGCATCCCCACAACGTATGAGCTAGGTGTTTTTATTGCTGTTGGATATCCCGGAGACCCGGAAACTCTTCCTGAAAAATTACGAATGAGGGAGCAGCAGCCACGAGAGCGATTTCTTCAACAAGAGTTTGTAATGAACAAGATTTTTGATTGACATGTGGAGGCCTAATAATATGACCACTTCCTTAGCATGTTGTTGGAGACCTGGTGTGCAAACACAATACTGTAATTCACGTGAGATAAGTTGGTTTGAAAAGTAAGCATGTGCAGAATTGAATGGCAACGGGTATGGTGGCAAAATCTCTACTGGTATTCTTTCTCTTAGTGTCTGCTTTGGCTCACGCTCAAACCGTTACTCTTAAAGGTGTTGTTCGAGACGACAGGAATCAAACCCTTCCGCAGGCTCACATCATATTAATGCCCGATTCAATCTTTACCACCACCAATTCCGAAGGAGGCTTTACAATTAACACGACAAAGGGTGAGAAAAAAATGCAAGTGTCCTTTGTGGGTTATGAACTACTTGATCTTTCGTTCCGCCTGCGCATCGACACGACCTTATCAGTCACCTTGAGATCGCAATCGCGAGAGCTGGATGAGGTTGTGATCAGGAGCACGCGTGATGCTCACCAGGATATTTTTGAAAGCAATCAAACAAGCAAACATGTGTTGACTCAACAAGACATCAACGCAATCCCGGTGTTGGGAGGAGAGGCCGATGTGATCAAGGCGTTGCAGTTATTGCCCGGCACAGTCAGAGGAATAGAGGGGAGCAGCGATCTCTTCGTGCGCGGCGGAGCTGCCGATCAGAATCTGGTGTTGCTCGACGATGCTACCATTTACAACACAAGTCACCTTTTTGGATTTCTGTCTGTTTTTAATCCCGACGTACTTGATCGGGTCGAGGCGATCAACGGTGGGTTTCCCGCACAATTCGGGGGACGACTGTCGTCCGTTCTTGACGTTCAAACCAAATCATTGATACCAGAGAAAACTGCGGTGTCAGGTGATATCGGTATCATCGCTTCACGGTTATTTATTGAGCAACCCATTATTAAAAACAAAGCAAGTTTCTGGATTGCCGGCAGGCGCACCTATATCGATCAGGTGCTTGGCGCAGTAGGGGAAGAGTTACCTTATTTTTTCTATGATCTAAATGGAAAATTCCTGTTCAAGCCATCAAGTCGCGACGATTTTCAATTTAGCTATTACAGTGGAGACGATATTCTCGATCTCTTTCGCGATCGCGACGGCGATGGCGACGGGTTCTTAACCACATACGCGTCTGGAAACAGCAGTCAGTCCCTCCGTTGGAGAAGGCGCCTGGCTCGCAATTGGCATAGTACGGTGTCCGTTGCACGAACTAAATATCACTACAACATTCGAAATGCTTTTGAGGAAAATGAATTAATAGCTCACTCAGATATCGAAGACTATAGCGCACGCATTTTTCTTGAGAGGGATTCGGTTGGCAAAGGCGTCCTCAGAACCGGTGTTGAATGGACTCGACACCAGGTAAGCCCAAATATCATTAACACCGCCGGAACGATTTCCGAAGTTTTTGAAAGCAGTTTTGCTCGTGGCCGCAGTGCCGATGAATTTGCTGCGCATGTCCAGTATGAATGGAGCCCGCACCAGCGAATTCAAGTAAACCCTGGCGTGCGTATTTCGTCTTCATTTGTAACTAACAAGAGTTATGTTCTTCCGGAACCACGGTTATCAATCCGTTATGAACTGAAGGAAAATGAAACGCTGAAAGCAAGCTATTCTCGCATGGTGCAATACATGCATCGCATTTCAAACTCTGCGGTATCTTCGCCCACCGATGTATGGTACCCTGTGACTGATAGCATCAGGCCACAAACCTCCCATCAATTTGCTTTGGCATGGCAACGCCAAATGATCAGTAAGGGATTCTTTTTCAGTGTCGAAGGGTATTACAAACAAATGGATCAGTTGATCGGCTATGAAGAGGGAACAAATTTGTTTTTGAACACAGATTTTGAGTCGAAGCTGATCCAGGGAAAAGGCAAAGCGTATGGTCTTGAATTTCTACTGAGAAAGAATACCGGAAAACTGACCGGGTGGATAAGTTATACTTTGTCGTGGTCGAACCGCCAGTTTGATAAAATCAACGGCGGAATGTGGTTCCCATCGCGTTACGATCGCAGGCATAACGGAGCAATCGTTGCACAATACTCAATCAGCAAACGCTGGATAGCTTCGCTGGTGTGGGAATATATTTCGGGATCGCGGTTTACACCTGTCATTGGTCAATATGCGATTCTTGCGCCTACCCTTACCGGTGCAGATCTCATACCGATCTATTCCGGAATCAACGAAGTAAAACTGGCAGCTTCGCATCGACTTGACATTGGATTAAAATTCAAAAGCAATCCAGGCAAGAAATTTCAATGGCAATGGTTTGCCGGCCTGTATAATGTTTACAACCGTGCAAATCCTATTGGAATAAATATAGAACAAGACGAAGTGGATAATTCCCTCCGCTATACGCAGCCGGGATTATTCGGACTCTTACCCTTCCTGAGTTATGGATTCAAATTCTAACG
>JAEZBX010000142.1 GCA_023412765.1 Bacteroidota bacterium | reverse complement strand
ATCCACCGGCGAGACCTCCAACGGATTGATCATAATAAAAAAACGAAGGTTTTCTGGAATTGCCTGACGGATTAGAGAAAGTGCCTGCTATTGGAAAGTCATCCTGCAGCGATGCAACGGTGCTGTTTTGCACCGGCGAAGAAATATAGCGGAATATCCTCCCCTCTGCTGCCATGTGACGTTGAACTGTCACATCCCCGGTAATTGATGAACCTGGAGGCAAGTAGCCAACGCTAGCGGTTCCCCCAATTTCATCAGAGGTAGAAAGTAGTATCAGATGTCCATTGGAATGAAGGGTGGTGTTCGTCGAATTGATTATCAATTTGCCTGTGAGATTGAGGGTTGATGTGAGTTCTACACCATTCGATGGCTTATCAATCGTCAGGTTTTCTACGGTTGCACCAAACACGGAGATCTGTTGATCGTTTGAACCTGTCAGGTTTACCTGTCTCGGGTGAAAGTTTACACCTCCGACGACGAAAATGTTACCAGTCGCAGTGATTGAATACAATTGAGAATCCAGGTCGCCCAGCACACTGAGATCTTCGGTGATAAGGTCTTTTAGCAATGTTACACCAAATGGATTATTACATAATAGGCTGACACCCGGAGTTGATGGGTGTCCTTCACCGATCCATTGTGGCGCCAAACCATTGTATTCGATTGTAGATCCCTGTTGAAACGTTCTGCTTCCTTGTACCTGTATATTGCCTGCAGCCGCGTTTTGAATAGCACCCTGTGGGTGGGTGGAGCCCAGCTGAATTGTGCCAGCAACTAGTAGCGATCCTGTTGTATTGGAGAAAACAGATGTTCCAAAATCTACGATCGCATCCTTTTCAATAATGTAATCAATATTCCCGGAGAAGATGCCGGGAGTTGAGGGAGTAGTAATCTGCTGTGATCCCGTATTTGCAAAGCGGATCGTACCCCTTCCTGGCGACGGTGGCGCAATGATTGCCCCGCTTAATGCGACAAGATCACCCAAAAGGTTTAGGTTAGAAATGCGTGCGCCGGTACTATCGGGACTTGTTGATGCCATTTGAATGCGTCCGGCTGAATTCATTTCAAAGTCGCCAACGACGTTTAGTGTAACAGTACCTTTTGTTGTAAAGTAGCTGATACCCGTTGAGGCGGATACGTATCGGAAATCGCCCTGCACATTGACAATTGCGTTGGAGGGTGTGGTGCTTAGCCAGACTTTTGATGATCCCTGGATGATAAAGTCTCCCCCGATATTAATGGTTGGGTTCTGGGTTGTTGACAATCGAAGCACCTGGTTATTTGTGTTCTGGACGATGAGGTTGCCGGCGATATTTCGCAAGTAGCCGTTGAGGTCGACGAATGCTGTTGTTTGTTGTGGGCAGTTGTAGACGACATGTCCGAAGTTCTGTTTCCAGGAGTCGCTATGCGCGATATTGATATATCCCTGCGTACGAAAGCCACCGATTTCGAAAGTAGAGTTTGGATGCCAGGTGGCGTATGGTATGAAGCCTAGCGGTCCCTGGAGATGGATGTAACGCGCGCCAGATTCGAATGAAGTGTTGGAGGCAGCAGAACCGTTAAGTGTCGCGCCGTCGCTCATTACCAGAGAGCCGAATACCTGAAGATCATTGCTTTCAGGTATGGCATCCGGCTGGATATCCACGACAGCGCCGACACCAACGGTGAGGCTACCGTTTACTATGACATTATGAATGGTTATGGTTTCTAAGTCCTGTATCAACACGTCATGGTTGACAACCGTCCCGGTGGCATTTGCCACATCCGGCACCAGACCACTATCCCAAGTTGTCGGGTCATTCCATAATCCATCCTTTGCTGAAGTAACGACCTGGCCTCTTGCCCAAACGAAAACGCACAACGTTAATCCAACAAGAAAGGTGACTTTCCTGATGATCACATTCATATAGCAAAACAACGATGTACGAAAGGTAGGGAGTGAAATGAAGAATGCTAAACAATGTAGTGACGGTTTTCCGGAGAATTCCCGAAAGTTAAATGGACACGACTTAGCTTGTTACTTTGAAATAACATTCGGGAAACTATGAAAGCTTGTGCATGGGTTTATATGCTTACGAATAAGAATCATGCTGCATTGTATGTAGGTGTGACCAGTAATCTCACCAAAAGAGTATGGGAACACAAAACTAAACAGTGTACAAAGAGTTTCACAGCTAAGTATAACGTTGACAAGCTTATTTACTATGAATGCTTTGAGTCAATTGTCGATGCAATCGCGAGGGAGAAATACATAAAAGGTAAGACGAGGAAGTGGAAAGAGGCCTTGATTAAGAAAGTGAATCCGGAGTGGAGAGAGTTACTGCCACCATGTTGACGGAAACCCCATCAACTCTTTTTTTAAGTCACGTCATCCTGAGCATCGGCCCTGCGCATTATCGTCTCTAGCAGGCACGGTAAGCCATGCACAAGCAGCGAAGGACCCCTATCAAAGCCATGCTTACTTCCAGGTACAGTCCTACCCCTACAACCGATCACTAGCCACACCGTGGCACTTCGCACCGATCATGTTTGCGTGTAGACGAGGAGTGATTGCAGTGCAATCGAGCACAAACGGTACCTACTTTGTATGCAGTCACTTCCAAGGGGTCCTTCGCAGTATTCTGCCGTCGAGAGTACTCCTATAAAAACCTCGGTCAGCAGGGCCGATGCTCAGGATGACGAAATTTAAAAAGAGAGAGGGCGGTATTAAAGCGGAGGGAGCGCATGGCCTTGATGGGGATCCTTCGCTGCTGCGCAGGGCTTAGCGTGGCTGCCGGAGAGCTTGGTGCGCAGGGCCGACGCTCAGGATGACGGCAGTTAAAAAAAGGGATGACGGTATCTAAGGGGAGGGATCCTTCGCCCCTTTTAGGTACCGTCATCCTGCCTCGCCCGCCGGATAGGTGGGAGCATCGGTTCTACTGACTGTGGTTCTTTTTAAAATACGATCGATGGCACAATACTGCGAAGGATCCCCTGGAAGGACTGGGTACGGAGTAGGTACCTATACTGCTGGGTTACACACCACGGCACTTCTCGGCTACACGCAAACATATCTGTGGGTAATGCAACGGTATGGATACTGATTGTTGTAGAGGTACGACAGTACCTGAAAGAGGGCATGGCTGTGATGGGGATCCTTCGCTGCTGCGCATGGCTTAACGTGCCAGCGGTAGAGGATCAAGCGTAGGACCGACACTCAGGATGACGGTATCTAAGGGGAGGGATCCTTCGCTGCTGGTAGGGCTGAACGGGACTGCGTTAGAAATTAAAGCGTAGGGCCGACGCTCAGGATGGGACGTCCAACACCTCGAACCGGGAATAATTGCTTTTGAACTCAGGAACAATTTCCTTCATCAACGCAACCATCTTTAATTCATTCTTGTCCGCAATAAGATCTTCCAGCAGTTCGAGGTTTTCGCAGACTTCCTTGTATTCATATTCCGATACCATTGCCTTCAAGATCTTTTCGTGATGTGTTGGTATCGTATTCTCGTGATCGTTTAAAAGCTCTTCATATAGCTTCTCACCATCGCGTAGTCCGGTGAAGACAATCTCAATATCCTTGCCCAACTCTTTACCCGAAAGTTGGATGGTCTTCTTCGCCAGATCGTAGATCTTCACCGGCTTGCCCATGTCAAACAAAAATATCTCTCCCCCCTGCCCCATCGAGCCAGCTTCGATCACAAGCTCACAAGCCTCGGGGATAGTCATAAAGAATCGCGTAATATCCGGATGTGTAACAGTCACCGGACCTCCCTTCAGGATCTGATCTTTAAAAATAGGTATAACTGAACCGTTGGATCCCAATACATTTCCAAAACGAGTAGTCACGAACGAGGTCCTACCCAATCCCATCTTATTGTAGTAGCGGTCAATGGACTGAACATAGATCTCCGCTATGCGCTTCGTACACCCCATCACATTCGTAGGGTTAACAGCTTTGTCAGTGGAGATCATTACAAACTTCTTCACTTTATGTTCCATCGCCAAATCGGCAAGCGTGCGCGTACCGAAAATATTCACCATCACCGCTTCCGATGGATTGCTTTCCATCAGGGGAACATGCTTGTATGCCGCAGCATGGAAGAGGATCTCTGGCTTGTAATCCCTGAAGATGGTATTGATCCTCGCTTTATTACAGATGTTCGCCACAAACACCAGCAATCGCGATTGCTGATTCCGTGCGCGCAGCTCCCGTTCAATCTCATACAACGGTGATTCAGCCTGATCAATTAAAATCAGCGTATGAGGCTTGTAGGTAAGTGCCTGACGCGCCAGTTCAGATCCGATCGAGCCTGCAGCGCCGGTGATACAGATCACTTTACCCCTGATCTCCCTTTCGATTTGTGGATTATCCAAACGAATAACTTCGCGGCCAAGCAGGTCTTCGATGTTGATATCACGGATTTGTTTTAAGTCCCATTCATTGCGCAGCCACTTTTCAAATGACGGTACATAACTCACTTTTACATGGTGCTCAAGCGCCTGGTCAACAATTTCATTTTTCCGATCAATAGTGAGACTCTTAGTAGCGATGACCAGCTTTCGTACCTTGTATCTTCTTGCAAGTTCACCCAACTTATCGAGACCAAGAATCTTTGTACCGTTAATCTCTTTACCATGCTTCTTTGGATCATCATCCAGAAAGGCAACCAGTTTATATTGATTGCTCATGTCAGACTCCATTGCTTGTTTGGTCAGGAAACCTGCAACACCGGCACCAAATATGACCGCCGGAACTTGCTTTGAATTATCCGATTTAATGAATGTAAAAATGTTCTTGACCAATAAGCGATATTGATACAAGAGCAGTGAAGAGATAAAAAAAGAAATAAAGACGACCGAGTATGGAATGATGTTGCGGCCAAAATTATAATAGTAAATGAGGTTGAAGACGATTACAAAAATGATACTCAGTGCCTCCGTTCCAATGATTCTTAATCCATCCTGGATGCCAGTGTACCGCACGATACCTGCATAACTCTTAGTTACCAGGGTTGCGCCCATCGAAGCAGCCAGACAGATAAGAATCCCTGCTAACAAGTTATAGTCTGAAACCTCATCCAATTCAAAATTAAATCGCAAGAGGTATGCGAGGCAGACCGAAAAGACAATTAATAACTGATCGATGAAGATTACTACACCGCGGGGAAGTACTGTGAGCTTGCTAAAAAAATTCTGGATCAAGCTTCGTTATTCTTACTGTTCTTTTTAGTTGAAAGTCGATATATCCCGTATGCCCCACCGCCTAGGAGCAAGTACTCCAGCCCTGTAAGTGGAACAACCGGAGGATCTGGCGGCGGATCTCCCGGTTTAGGGGGCTGCGCTAGTACCAAAACAGATGTCAACAAAACGAAATATAAACTAACTAAGAAAATCTTCATTATTTGATCTTTGCTATTTTCTTGATTATCACCTTATGCCCATCCAGGATTTTCACATTATAGACTCCCGTTGCATAAGGAAGCATATCGAATTCGGCCTCTTTAAAGCCGTTTTCGCCCTTCAAGTCCGTTTTACCCAATTCAATGCCCTGACTATTAACGACCGTAGCGATCACATTGTTATTTTGAGTTTTAACGCGAATATACACTTTATCGGTAGTTGGGTTCGGAAAAACAGCAATCAAATCCGACGCATCCTCAGAACCGACCATTTCAATCGATGCCGAGGACTTGCATCCACCATTCGCAACAGTCACCGTATACAATCCAGACTTTTTCGCATCCAATGTATTTGAAGTTTCTTCCTCTAACAAGTTACCATCCAAATACCATTGATTCCCTTCGGATACACTTGACATTAAAGTAAATCCGTCACTCACCAACGTGACCTCGTTTTCAGGGTAAGAAATGGTTGCTGATACTGGTTTCCGCTGTCCTTCACAACCTAATGCATTTACCACTGAAACATAATATGTTTTAGACTTTGTTAAAGATGGCGTTACAAACTCAGCTCCCTGTTGACCAGAGATTGGTTCAGTTGCATCAATACTTTCATACCATTGATACCAGCCGTCTGAATCCGCCCCGCTTGCACGCAAAGTTACCGACCCTTGACCGCAAATATTGCCATTTTCAACTGACTTTATTTCACCACGCTTTACTTTTGTGATAACCGGTGTGGCCTGTAACACAGCACCAGCACATGTTCCGGATTGCGCTCTAACCCGTACGTTATTTTCCCCGATAGCCAACGTTGAAGTACTCACCTCCAGTTCGAGACTGTTACCGGTACCATTAACTGGTTCAGAAATCTTCGTACCATTCCATTCAACGCTATACTTCACTCCTTCCTCGGAGGAATCGAGCATAATGCGCGCCATAGAATTGTCCTCGCACGAAGTTTCTCCGGCAGCAAGAATCGCAGTGTTTACACTCGGTGCATTCGAACTCATCGATATTAGAAATCTCGTAGGCATAGTCCCAATATTCTCATCAGTTACTGAAAATGCATAATAGGGATTATTTCTTATGTCAACGGTCTTGTCTTCCACCTGATCAATCAACGTCAATGCAATGGAGGCGTCAAAGGAATCCATTCCTGTAAAATCAAGTTTGTACGAACCGATCTTTGCATCGTCGGCTGCTATCTTAATTACTTGATCACAGGACGAAGTTCCAAAAGCATTGATAACTGCTTTGACATTATCTGCCGTTAGTGTCGAAATTCTAAAACCTTCTGTTAGATATTTGTAAGCATCGTACTTGCCGTCAAAATTCTCAGTAGCGCCGTCTCGAATACGAACTACGGTTTCATCTTTCAATTCATTCCCATGCAAAGTAATGCGCAACACACTGTTGATTTCAGGCTTACGATAAAAATTAGCATCAGTAAATGTTCCCTTGGCAGATTCTGTAAAAGTTAATGATCCATTGTTAATTGCCTTTACCCAAAACGCCTGGCCTTGTGCAATCTCGCCATCGTAACCTAATGGAGTTCCAACGCCGTCCACGAAGCTTACCAATTGCCCCGGTTCTGTTCCCTGACCACTGTTACCAAAATTATCCCAAACGTAAACTGCATCATAAATCTCGTCTGGAACAGCAACCTTGTCCCAATCAATAGCGGCGGGATACGGGTTACCTAACAGGTTCCAACCGTCATTAGCCTCAATATCACCAGGCGACGACGTCGTCACTGGGACGGTGACATTTCCTTGGCTTAATGTGCCCCTGACATCAACTGTACTTGACACAGTGGTTTTGAAATCCACAGTATACCCTTTTCCATTTGTGGCAGTAGTGCTCTTTCCGACTTGTTGATAAACATCAGCCGACTCGCTCCATTGATAGGCTGCTTGTATCGCGACTTCAGCATCCCAATCCGCAATTGTGGCATTTGTAACAGGTGAAGCAATATGGAAATAATGACGCCTCTGGACAGCTTTGGGAAGGTGACGCTGTACAATGACGCTACCGTTTATTACTGCGCCTGGTGCCAATTGACTAACATTGGCGGTTCGGACAGGCCCTGAAAGTATTCGCAAAAGGTTGTTACCCGCATTTAGTGTTGATCCTGAATTTACACCCAGATTGTTTTCAATAGTTGTTGGTGTTGAAATTGCCACCGTAGACGCAGGGCTTTGATTAATTGCAACATTGAAAAATGGAATTGTGGTGGTTCCTGAAATTGTCTGAGGGGTTCCGCCCGCAAATGTTACGAGTCCCTGCCTCGGCACAAACGTTCCATTAACCACTAAATTCTGTCGAATTGTAACATCATTATTAACACCAACATCAAATTGACCTTGAGCTATAGTGAAGCTACCATTGACTATTATATCCTTGTTTAACAAAACAGAAGCGGGTCCGGACTTCGTCAAGTGTCTCAAAGTAGTGGCTGCATTCGGCAATTCGTTGCCCGTTGTTATATCTGTTTCGACCTCATAAGCAACGTCATAATTTGTCTGCGCACTTAGAACCTGATTTACTGAACCGCCAGAACGTCTTACGATAATACCACCTGTTCGCATAGTGAAATTTGAGGCGGTGTTATTGACGACACCATTGAACAAGTTAAGGGTATTGAGGTTCAGTACAGCGTTAGTGTTGAATGTCGCCCCTGGCCGATTCATTGTAAGTACATCTATGTAAGCATTTGGATTTTGTAATGTTATAGGAAAAGTAGCTGGAAGAGTACCCGTACCTTCGATGGTAAGATTTGGATCATTTACAACCTGTATCG
>JAEZBX010000081.1 GCA_023412765.1 Bacteroidota bacterium | reverse complement strand
ATTTTGTCCCTAATCTAAATTATCCATATGATCAAATTCTATCTGTTTAAAACATGGGCCTTTCTCGTGCTGGTGCTGTGTTGCTCCCTCGCAACAGCACAAACAAGAGTCACCGGTGTGGTGACTTCCGGCGAGGACGGGTCTGCTCTGCCTGGCGTTAGTATCCTCGAAAAAGGCACAACTAACGGTACCGTTACTGGCGTAGATGGGACATATTCCATCAACGCCGGTGAAAATGCTATTCTCGTATTTTCTTTTGTAGGCTTCACAACCCAGGAGGTACCTGTCGGAACCAGGTCTGAAGTTAATGTGACACTACAATCGGATGTCACAGCACTCTCCGAAGTAGTAGTTATTGGGTACGGTGAGCAAAAGAAAGAAGACCTGACCGGGTCAGTAACTGCTATTAGCACAAAAGATTTTAACCGTTCGGTCGTCGGCTCACCTCAGGACTTAATTGTGGGTCGTGTTGCCGGCGTGCAAATAACATCTAATAGTGGTGCGCCCGGTAGCGGTTCAACAATCCGTATCCGCGGCGGTTCTTCAATCGGAGCAAGTAATGATCCACTGATCATTATCGATGGATTTCCAGTCGACAATTCGGAGGTCAAGGGGATGTCGAATCCCTTAGCTTCCATTAATCCAAACGACATCGAATCCTATACCATTCTTAAGGATGCGTCGGCAACTGCAATCTATGGTTCGCGCGCATCTAATGGGGTAATCATTGTAACGACGAAGAAAGGAAAGGAGGGGAGACCTGAAATCAACTACAATGGAACATTTTCCATCAGCAAAGCAACAGACTACATCGATGTCCTTAGCGGCGATGAATATCGCGACTTAACTGCCCAGTTGGTTGAGTCTGGTATTGTGAGTGGATTAAATGCGGCATCACTTGAAAGGCAAGGATTCGCTAGCACTGACTGGCAGAAAGAAATTTATCAGGAGGCATTTTCACACGATCATAACATCAACGTGGCCGGCGCTATCAAGGAAGTACCTTTTCGTTTTTCTTATGGTTACACAAACCAGGAAGGTATTTTAAAGACGACGGATATGAAGAGAAATACGCTTAGCCTGAACGTTAATCCATCCTTGTTAGACGATCACCTCAGAATCAATGCAAGTATCAAATACGTCAATTCAAAAACGGACTTTGGAAACACGGGAGCGGTGGGTGCCGCTGTTTCTTTCGACCCCACGCAACCAATCAGAAATGGTAACAGTCGTTATGGAGGGTATTTTACCTGGGTAAACTTAGACCAGACATTGCCCGATGGTTCAATGGACCCTGACGGTGATGCTAACACGTTTGCATCTAGCAACCCAGTTGCGTTACTGGAGTACACAAATAACAGATCAGATGTTAACCGCACTATAGGGACACTGCAACTAGATTATAGATTTCCATTCCTGCCAGACCTACGCGCAAATGTTAACGGTGGATTTGACATTTCAAAAAGCGATGGAATAAACAATACTGCACCAGAAGCTCCCTGGATTTACCGAAACTATACGACAGGGACAGGTGAACTTATTGACTACACCGGGGAAAATCAATCTAAGGTCTTTGATTTTTATCTTAACTATGTTAAGACACTTGACAAGCATAAGTTCGATGTAACCGCTGGTTATTCATGGCAGCACTTTAAACGCGAAGGAACGAACTTCCAAAGGAGCGGTGACGAGGAACCAATTATCAGGGACAATTCTGCGTTCGCCAACGAAAATTATCTTGTTTCTTTTTTTGGCCGACTTAACTACACACTTAATGGTAAATACCTGCTTACAGCAACGTTAAGAGACGACGGTTCGTCCAGGTTCTCTAAAGAAAATCGGTGGGGATTGTTTCCCGCTGTAGCGCTGGCGTGGCGTCTTAAGGATGAACAATTTCTCACATCAGTAAAAAGTTTGTCAGATTTAAAATTAAGAGCGAGCTACGGTGTGACTGGACAGCAGGATATCCCGGGGGGATACTATCCTTATCTGCCAATCTATCGCCAAAGCATAGGGGGTGCCTCATATCAGTTCGGCAATCAATTTGTTCCGACTCTTCGTCCGGATCCTTATGACGCAAACATAAAATGGGAAGAAACTACAACATATGATATCGGACTGGATATAGGACTCTTCAACGACAGGTTAACAGCAAGTGTTGACGTTTATCAACGAGAAACAAAAGACCTTATCAACAATGTCCCCATCGCAAATGGCAGTAATTTTTCTAACTACCTTACCACCAATGTCGGTAATCTCGAAAACAAGGGTATTGAATTTACGCTTAACGCAAAGCCGATAGAAAAGAAGGACCTGGAATGGAACGTAGGTTTCAATCTTACGCATAACGTAAATAAGATAACGAAGCTTACGTTGACTGATGATCCTACCTACGCTGGTGTAAATGTCGGTGGCATCTCTGGCGGAGTTGGCAACAACATTCAGATCCACACAGTAGGTTATCCAGCCAATTCATTTTACGTTTTCGAACAAGTTTACGATGCCGAGGGACTTCCAATCGAAGACCTGTATGTGGATAGAACTGGCACTGGCGGCTCCGTGTCCAGCAACAATCTTAATAAATACCACTACCACAGCCCTGCGCCGAGGATTTTAATGGGTCTGAATTCAACGCTGCGGTATAAGCAATTTGACTTTTCATTCTCGGGAAGATTCAGCATCGACAACTATGTTTATAATAACGTGTTGTCAGGTGCAACGTACTCGGCAATTTATATTCAGTCCGGTTTCTTCGGAAATGTTCCAAAAGATCTGGAAAAAACTCGATTTGTTAATCCGCAATATTGGTCTGATCACTTTGTCGAAAATGCCTCGTTTTTCAAAATGGACAACATGAGCGTAGGTTATAATTTTGATCAGCTGCTTTCAAAAAAATTGCGGGCCCGCCTCAGCTTCACTGTGCAGAATGCATTTATTGTTACCGACTACAGTGGTATTGATCCGGAAGTAAACAATACTTCGCTCCAAAACAACATCGTTGTTTCTAATCCGGGAATTGATAACAACATCTATCCCAGACCGCGCGTGTTCCTCGTGGGTGTCAACTTAACTTATTAATCTAATGACTTTTGATATGAAGCCATCATATAAATATTTAATAGTAGGTGTTACAATCCTGGGATTAATATCCTGCGTGAACGACCTCGATGTGAAGCCAATCGATCCAAACCTGGTGACATCGGCCGATGTGTATGACAGTCCGGAAGCCTACAAACAGGGGCTGGCAAAACTATATGCAACGTTTGCCCTAAGCGGACAGCAGGGACCTGCCGGGCAGCCCGATATTGCCGGTATTGACGAAGGATTTGGTAACTATCTGCGCCAGTACTGGAATTGTCAGGAGTTGACTACGGACGAGGCAGTGATATCGTGGAATGATGCCACTATCAAAGATTTTCATTGGCACACATGGACTGCTAATGACGTCTTTATTGCTGCTGTCTATTCTCGTATTATGTATACAGCGTCTCTTTGCAATGAATACATTCGTGTAACTGCCGGAAATGAAGACGCTGATATCAAAAAGTATCATGCGGAAGCCAGGTTCCTTAGGGCGCTAGCCTACTACCATGCCATTGACATGTTTGGCAATCCGCCGTTTGTCACTGAGGCTGATTTACCAGGCGCTTACTTTCCGAAACAGACGACCCGCGCCGAATTGTTCTCTTATATAGAATCAGAATTGGTTGCAATCGAATCTGAACTTGGTGCTCCAAAATTTGAGTACGGTAGAGCCGACCAGGCCGCGGCTGCAATGCTGTTGGCGAAACTTTATCTAAACGCGGAAGTCTATATCGGCCAGGCAAAATATACCGAGTGTATTACAGCATTGAAGAAGGTGATCAGCGCGCCTTACACATTGTCAACACAATACCTTCATAACTTCGTGGCTGACAACGATACCAGCCCGGAGATGATTTTCTCCGTTACGTATGATGGAGCAAATACTCAGTCTTATGGTGGCATGGTCTATTTGGTACATGCCCCTATCGGAGGATCGATGCCGCCTGATGAAATGTTTGGAGTTGGCGGCGGTTGGGGAGGTATACGCACCACGTCATCCCTGGTAGACAAATTTGATGACATCAGTGGCGATACTGATTCCCGCGCTCTATTCTGGACGGATGGCCAGACGCTTGACATCAACGACATCGGCCAGTTTACAGAAGGATATGCCATCACGAAATTCAGAAACCGAAAACTTGATGGCAGCGAAGCGACGCATGCTCATCCTGATTTTGTTGATACCGATTGGCCGATGTTTCGTTTAGCCGATGCTTATCTCATGTACGCTGAAGCTGTGCTTAGAGGGGGCACGGGCGGAAGCGCAACGGAGGCCCTGGACTACGTAAATGATATTCGTGAGCGGGCATACGGTGATGCGTCTGGAAACATTTCAAGTGGTGATCTTACCCTTGACTTTATCCTTGATGAGCGGGCGCGCGAATTGTACTTCGAAGGACATCGACGCACAGATTTGATAAGGTTTGGCAAGTTCACCGGTGGCGATTACATATGGCCCTGGAAAGGAAAGGTTAAGGAAGGCACTGCAACAGCCACTTTCCGTGATCTTTTCCCAATTCCGGCAGCTGATATTGGCGCCAATCCGACACTAGAACAAAATCCAGGTTACATAACTGAATGATTATGGCTACCATGAGAACGTTTAAACGCATCGCGCTGCTATCATTTTGCACCATGCTTGCCATCAGCTGTTCAGACGAACCGCTTGGCCCCGTACTCGGCGACAACAGCACATTTGTCCCGCCGGTATTTGAAAATCCCGCCTCTGCAACAGCTGCAATTTTCACTGAAGAAAATAGGGGTGAAGTCTTTGAAGTATTGAAGTGGAACAAAACAGAGTATGGAATTCAGTTGTCGACCGATTATGTTGTTGAGGTTGACGATAATCCGGATTTCAGCAGCTCTAAGAACCTTGGTACCACGACTGGAAATCAACTCCCAGTCACCGTGGAAGTCATGAATAATGCAATGCTGGCACTGGGTCTTCCCGCCTTTGAGGAGTCTACAGTAAACCTGCGCATTCGATCGACTATCAATGGCGTCGATTCGGAGCCGCTTTACTCTTCCACTATCACAAGGTCCGCTACCACATACCAGTCGAGTGAGTGCGGAAGCTTTTGTACAGTAGGTATTATCGGCGACGCTACACCGGGCGGATGGGACAACGATACGGATATGCGCTTGGCAGATGCCACCAGAGTTGACAAAGAAACGTGGACGATCACACTGTATCTGGAGGGTGGGAAAAAGGTTAAGTTCAGGGCATCCGACAGTTGGGATGTAAAGAATTGGGGAGATACCGCCTTTCCTGAGGGAACCGGCACTGAGGGTGGTCCGGATATCCCGATACCAACAAGCGGATACTATAAAGTCACCTTTAGTTCGGAAACAGGTGCATACTCCTTCACCGCCTTAACGACGCCAACATTCGCAACGATCGGAATAATCGGAAGTGCCACTCCCGGAGGATGGGATAGCGATACAGACTTAACGCAAGACCCATCGGACGAGCACGTGTGGACTGGAACCGTTACGCTTACAGAAGGACAGGCAAAATTCCGCGCTGACAACGACTGGGCTACCAACTGGGGCGGTCCTACATATCCATCCGGAGTCGGATTCGGAAATGGTCCCGATATCACTGTCAAGGCAGGAACCTATTTCGTGCGACTCAATGACGCCACTGGCGAGTATGCATTTATGTCAACCGATAATGCCGTGCCTTATGAGAAGTTAGGAATTATAGGTACCGCAACTTCGGGTGGATGGGATTCCGATACTGATCTCACTGTGAATCCATCAAATCCTTATTTGTGGAGCAAAATCCTTACGCTTACCGAAGGGGAATCGAAGTTCAGAGCAGACGATGACTGGGCCGACAATTGGGGTGCCTCAGAATTCCCTGGTGGAGTCGGAGGTGCCGGCGGACCGAATATACCTACAAAGGAAGGTACCTACTTCGTGACCTTTAATACTGGAACTGGAGAATACTACTTCCTGAGATAATAAACTACTACAACCTAGACTGACTTAGCCCTGTGCCCACTTCGGCGGGCACAGAGCTATTTAAACTCTTCGCATGGTAAAAAAAATTGTGTGTGCTATCATAGCGGCTATACCGCTTGTTTGCTTTTCCAAAGAGTCGATAACCCCGAGCATTACACCTACCTTTTATACACCAAATACATCCATTACTATCGTTTACGATGTAACCGGTACACCGCTTGCCGGCCTCAGTGACGCTTATGCATGGGTCTGGATTCCAGGAAAAAATATTGACTCGAAATACAATTTAAATCCTGCAAGCACCGATGTTTCGAAAACTAACAATGTAAAATTCCAGAAATCTGTAGCGGGCGGAAAAACCATTTTCACCTTGACCGTGACTCCCTCTTCATTGTTCGATGCCGACATCACCGACGAAACTCAATTTGGTATCTTGTTGAAGGGAAATGACTGGGCCAACGGTCAGACTACTGATCACCTGGCCACCTTCTGGGATGGAAACTTCGAAATGAAATTAATATCACCGGTCCAGAAGCCATTCTTTGGCCTTGAGGGGGATGAGCTCGATATCATTGCAGAAACGCCGGTCGCCGCCGATTACTCCCTTTTTTCAGATGGAGTTCTGATCGACGAACAAAATGATGTTACTGACTATAGCTTTACCTACCCGCTTGATCCTTCTTCGAACTATGCAGAGATGACCTTGCATGCTACTATTGCAACTGAAAGCGCCGCGAATAGCTTTCAAATTGTTTTCCCTGTAAACAGTGTTGCTGCTGCAAGACCGCCCGGAGTTATTCCAGGCATAAACTATAATACATCCGACAATTCAAAAGCTACGGTGTGCCTATGGGCGCCATTGAAAAATTCTGTCTATGTCGTCGGTGATTTTACTGAATGGAAAATTCTGCCCGAGTACCTCATGAAGAAAGATGGTGAGTATTTCTGGCTGGAGATCTCAGGCTTAAACGCAAATACGGAATATGCTTTTCAATATCTCGTAGATGAGCAATTGTACGTCGCTGATCCTTACGCCGACAAAATACTGGATCCGGATGATCAGTATATACCATCAAAGGCTTATCCGGGACTGCGACCCTTTCCAGCTGAAGCAATGAAAGATGAATGGTATTTCAATCGTGCGTCGGTTCTGCAGACCGGTCAGACTCCATATGAGTGGCAGACGGTAGACTTCGAAAAGCCCGAAAAAAAGGATCTGGTTATCTATGAATTGCTGATAAGAGATTTCTTCGGATCCGAAGAAAGAAACTACCAAAACCTAATTGACACGATAGGCTATTTGAAGAGACTTGGTATCAATGCTATCGAGCTGATGCCGATCACAGAATTTAATGGCAATGAAAGCTGGGGATACAATCCTGCGTTCATGTTTGCGCCCGATAAATATTATGGTACAAAGAACAAGCTTAAAGAATTTATCGATCGATGTCATGCCGAGGGAATTGCCGTAATACTAGACGTGGTTATGAATCAACAGGATATTCCTAATCCTTATGTTCTTATGTATTACGACTTCGACTCCGGCAAGCCTACTGCGAATAGCCCATGGTTCAACCAGGAGGCAACGCATCCGTTCAATGTCTTCTTCGATTTAAATCATGAGAGTACTTATACGCAGCAGTACCTTGATACAGTAAATCATTATTGGATCAATGAATACAAATTTGATGGCTATCGATTCGATCTCTCGAAGGGATTTACACAAACAAAAGCAAATGGCAACGTATCTTTTTGGGGTCAGTATGATGCTTCGAGAATAGCGATTCTTAAGCGAATGGCAGATAAGATATGGGAACATTCACCCGATGCATATATAATACTGGAACACTTTGCAGACGATGCTGAGGAAAAAGAACTGGCGGAATACAGGATCGACGAGGGCAAAGGCATGATGTTGTGGGCGAATTACAACGGTGCGTATAGTCAAAACACAACAGGAGGTGGAGGCGCAGATTTCAGCAGCATTAATTTTTCAGACCGCGGTTGGACAGCACCTCACCTGATTGGATACATGGAAAGCCATGATGAAGAGCGGGTGATGTACAGAAACCTTCAGACTGGCCGATCGATGGGATCCTATAACATCAAAAATCCAGGTACCGCCCTGGACCGCATAAAGGCAGCTGCTGTAATGTTCCTTACGGTGCCGGGCCCGAAGATGATGTGGCAGTTTGGTGAATTGGGTTACGATCAAAGCATCAACCGCTGCGAAGACGGGAGCACAAATGAAGGCTGCCGGGTCTCGCCGAAACCAGTGCATTGGGAATATAGGGAAGACGCCCTCAGGTATGGTCTTTACTCTCACATGGCTGACCTGATCAATCTCCGGAATAATCATGACGTTTTCAGAGATGGCACTGCGAGTGTTCAATCAGGAACTAGGTTTGTGCGACAAATAAGTTTAAAAAATTTTCCCTATACTTCTAGTCCGGCGGATGCTTCAGAAATGAATGTCCAGATCATTGCAAACTTTGATGCCATTGCTCATACTGAAACGTTAGAATTTCCACATACGGGAACCTGGTTTGAATATTATTCCGGACGTGTAATATCAGTGATGGGCACTAGCATAAGTGAGACATTGAGACCTGGAGAATACCGGATGTATACCGATGTTCAACTGCGAGATCCAGTTACTAGCGTTGCTGAAGAGGGAGAGTCGACGTTTTCTGTCTATCCAAATCCAGTAGAGGATGCAATTTACATTAGTGGCTCCGAAACACTATCAGTATCATTATATAGCGTTGACGGGCGTCAGGTCAATTTCTCAAGACGCGCTGACGGCATATGGAGTATGGCAGAAGTTCCGAAAGGGTTGTACATCCTTAAGCTGCAGACCAACGAACATATCAAACACGTAAAAATTATTAAACAATGACTAACTCCCGGGCGGTAAGGCCATTTCTCATTTTATATTTTCTTTTCGCGATTTTTGTGGCGCCGGTCTTCGGACAAAAAAAGCAAGCTCAGTTTGATCGAATAGAGCCGCCTTTCTGGTGGGCTGGGATGAAGA
>JAEZBX010000257.1 GCA_023412765.1 Bacteroidota bacterium | reverse complement strand
TGCCCGAGCGAAATTGCTCCAGAGCCTTTTTCTTAATCTCTTCTAAATTGAATTGTTTTTCCTTTTTACTCATATTGTGTCAAAGTTGATGATTTTCTTTCTTTGACACAGTTCACTTTACAGTCTCCTCAAACCTCAAACTTCAAACTTCAAACTTCAAACCTTAGAGACCCTGGCACGATAACTTCGACCGCACTCTCCCACTATTAACTAATAACTATTAACAATTAACGCCTCAGAAAGCGTCAGCGCTTGCCGACTCAAACGACATCCGATAGCGTTCAGGCACCGATGCAGAAAGCATTGATCCTACAGGTATAGAGGGATAGATCTCTTCCAGTGTTCTGACTTCATTCATGAATACTCGTCGACTAACTTGATGTCGATTTAATTTCGACGGCGAGTCGATACCCGATGCTGCCATCAGTTCAACAAAACTCTCAATTGTATTCTTATGATAGTTCGCAACCCTGACTTTTTTATCATCAACCACCAAACCTTTAACCAGTTCAGGATCTTGAGTAGCAACTCCCGCCGGACATGTATTTTTATTGCACTCAAGTGCCTGAATACATCCGACAGCCATCATCATTGCTCGCGCACTGTAACACATATCTGCTCCCAATGCGATAGCGCGTAGTATTTGAAAGCCTGTTAGAATCTTTCCTGATGCGCCGACCTTAATATGTTGCCGAATACCAAATCCCTTTAACATATTGTCTACAAACGCGAGACCATCAAGTAGCGGCATTCCGACAAAGTTTGAAAATTCGGGCGGCGCTGCACCGGTTCCTCCCTCCCCGCCATCGACATTGATAAAGTCGGGATAAATATCGAGCTCAATCATAGCCTTGCATATGGAGATGAACTCACTTTTTCGACCGATACATAACTTGAAACCAGTGGGTTTTCCACCGGAAAGCTCACGCATTCTATGAATAAAAAGTATCATTTCTTTCGGCGTGGAGAAAGCGCTGTGAAATGGTGGTGAATAAACGGTAGTCCCTGGCTTTACAAAACGAATTGCGGCAACCTCTGGTGTATTCTTTTTCGCTGGAAGAATTCCACCGTGCCCGGGCTTGGCTCCCTGGGAGACTTTCAACTCGACCATCTTCACTTCCGGTCGCATTGAGTTTTTGCTAAACACTTCCGGTGAAAATCTTCCCTCTTCATCGCGAGCACCAAAATATCCTGTACCAATCTGCCAAATAATATCACCGCCGTATTTTAGGTGATGCGGGCTTATTCCTCCTTCCCCGGTGTTGTGGGCAAAACCTCCAATTTTTGCTCCAGCGTTCAGGGCTTCAACGGCATGGCTACTCAACGAACCAAAGCTCATTGCCGATACGTTCATTATGCTGGCATTATAAGGTTGTTTACAATCCTTGTTGCCTACCCGCACACGCGGATGATGGTCCACTTTCTGGAAGTCAAGTGGCACGATTGAATGACTCATCCATTCGTAACCTTCCGAGTACACGTTCAACTGCGTACCAAAAGGTGTCGTATCAATTTGTTTCTTTGCACGTTGATAGATCACAGAACGATCATTCCTATTAATCGGTGCACCGTCCGTATCATTTTCGACAAAATATTGCTGAATCTTGGGCCTGAAATCCTCAAAGACATATCGCAGTCTACCAAACAAAGGAAAATTTCTTCTGATCGACTGCTTTGTCTGAACCATATCGGCAATTCCCATATATACGAACGGGATTATCAGCAGCAGTAAAATAGTCGCCCACGGCCAGTAGTAAGTCCATATTAAAATGAGGACAACCAATACGACGCTGGATATAATAAAGGTCTTTCTCATGTCTATTTAGGCAAGGATGCAATCAAATATAATCAATTGAACAAAGTAGCATATCGCTAACGATCAGTTGAAATGTTATCGATGGCAGCTATGTAAGATTTTTCAGTTGTACACAATGAAAGATGGCGCTCGAACAAATCCCGCCGTGTACTTGATTCGTAAGTTGGTAGTCACACTTACTTTGAATTTCGAGATGTCTTCAACCACTCTCGGGTAGTAAAAAAACTTAAGCTCTATCGTTCCAAAGACAAGATTCTCATTCCTTGTCCTGATGCCAGAACCAAGTCCAAGGTAAGGTTTATCATAAAACAAAGGTTTGTTCCTCGGTGCGATAGCTGCTACATCTGCGAATAGAATAGGTGCAAGGTGGAATCCAAGAATTGTCCATGGCGAGTAAACTACCAATTCATATCGCGCATGCAACCGTTTTGTTCCGAGCAAACTATCAGCCCGGAATCCTTCTAGACCATAGGTGTAGTTAATATCGAGAAGGGTATTGGTACGCTGATTGAATACATAGGTGAAATCAAGATCAGCGGATTGCCTGAGCAAGAACTTTTTGTAAGTTTTCAGGCGGCTAAAAAGTTTTCCCGATAGCAAGAGCGTTGCATCCTCCCATCGACCGTGATACGGGAAACCTCCAGCTCTAAAAGAGACTGTATAAAAGTTGCCTCCTGAGTGAACAAAAGATTTTTCAGCATCAAATCCTACGTAAGCGCGCTTCAATGAGAGAAGATTTTGCCATCCGGCGAGGATGGACATATTATGACCATATGGAATATCCTCTGTTCGTCCAAAGCCATACACATATTGAGTCTTATAAAATTCCTGTTGGAAAAAAGTAAATGCCCCGAGTGCAAAAGTACGACTGTTAAAGGTTGGATTCGTCGCATCACCTGGGAGTTGTGGCTTTTGTCCAAAGCGCTGATAAAATAGCCGACCACTTATGAAATGGCGAGGGCGTTTTCGATGGTTTTCGTTGGCACCAAGGTTATACCCCAGCCAAAAATCATTGACGTCATAACGATAGTCGCGGAAAAGGGAGTCTGCAGCCTGGTAAATATTGGATGACCAGTTTCTGCTAAATTCCATTCCGCCGGCCATCCTCGAATAGGGTGATACCAACGGTCGGTCCAGACGCAAGTAATAGGCATGTTCGTTTTCTGTCCCATACCTGCTGCCTGTATTCAACTGTGTATATCCCGCTGTAAGGTTGACCAATGAACCACCTAAACTGCTTTTCCGGTAGTAAACTTCATAACCAAATCGCGGGTCGCGATTATAATCATAGTGACCGTTGAATTGCAGGCGTTGACCCATGCCCAGGAAATTTGCATCATATATCCGAAAGCGCGTTTCATCCACACCTCTGGGACTAAAACTTCCACCTAAACTGAACACATCTCGGGTAACCACCAGCACATCAACAGAATCCTTTGTATGAGACAATGGCACGACAATTACGCGTGCATCAACAATGAAGTCGAGATCCCGAATGAAGCGTTCATTGTCCGCGAGAAGGTATGGATTGAGGCGACGGTTCTCTTTAAAAAAAATATGGTCGCGGATAACCCATTCCTTTGTTGTGTTATGCAGAGTATTACCGGCTTTTACAATCCAATTCTTGATATTCTTGGTTGTGTCTGTGATGCTGCGCTCAAAATCGATGTGATTGACCAATACTTGCCTAATCACTTTACCTTCATAGGGAAGATACATCTCTTCACTTCGAATGTTTAGGTGATCATTCTTTGGAGCTGATCGCGTAACGCTCTTCAGAATTTCTTTTGTAAGCCTTTTGTCTTTAACCGCGTCAATAATTTTGCTCGTCGTATCGATCTTGATTATTTCAACGGTGTCGGGCTTTGGTGTGTCGCCTTCTTTTTTTTTTTGGGAAAATGCAATGTGAGACAGCAGCAAGAGGACGATTCCTGAAATCCAAAATTTTCTTTGATCGACCATTTTCTTGAAGCGCGAATAGATGTGCGATTCTAAAATACAAAACCCGGTCGACCCGGGTTATGTTAGCTAAAAGATAGTTAATTCAGGGCCTCTACGGCCGTAACCTCTCCGGGCATCATTCGTGTAAAGAGATTTTCAATTCCAGCTTTAAGGGTTATCATGGAGGAAGGACATCCGCTGCACGAGCCCTGTAATTTTACCTTTACAATACCATCCCGGAAGGAATGATAAGTAATTGCTCCGCCATCCTGTTCGACTGCCGGGCGAATGTATTCTTCAAGTATTGTTTTGATCTTTTTTATCGTTTCGGTTTCCTCTTCGACAGGAACTGGCTCGGTCTCTTCTTCAATTTCAATGATAAGCTTTCCCGCTTCAAGATATTTTTTGATATGGTCTTTGATAACGTTTTGGATTTCGATCCACTCGATACGCTCCGCCTTGGTGACTGTAACAAAGTTCCCCGCAAAAAAAACGCGCTCTACAAAGGGATATTCAAACAGCTCTTTTGCCAGGGGCGACAAGGATGTGCTTTGAGCATCGGGGAAATCGAAGCTTAATCCTTCTGGTATTAACATTTCATTTACCACAAATTTCAGCGAATTCGGGTTGGGGTTCGATTCCAGATAAATGTGAATATTCTTTGGAACAGCGTGAAGCATAAGATAAATTTTGACCTAAAAATACAGAACAAAAAGCAACAAGATAAGTTCGGGAAGCCCAAAGGCCCTCGCAAAATTATTCAATTGAAGTCCCTGGATCGTTGGCAACAGCAAGATTGACTTTGTCTTCGCTATTAGCTACAACGGTAGCTACCACCGCATCGCCCGTAATATTCACCACCGTCCGCAACATGTCGAGCGGCCGGTCGACGGCGAGGATAAGTGCAAGACCGGCTGGATCCAGGCCTACGGATTGCAATACGATAATCAGCATAATAATACCTGCGCCTGGAACTGCTGCCGTGCCAATTGATGCTAAAACTGCCGTTAATAAGATGGTTAGCTGCTGTTCCAATGAAAGCGCAATTCCAAAGGCTTGTGCGATAAATACGGCAGCAACTCCCTGATGAATGCTGGTACCATCCATGTTGATGGTAGCTCCAAGAGGGAGGACAAAACTTGATACTTCCTCGGATACACCCAGATTTTTCTCAACACACTTCATGGTTACTGGCAAAGTGGCGGCACTGGAGCTGGTAGAAAATGCCAGAATCTGCGCTGGCATGATGCCCTTATAAAAGGTAGAAAATTTTACTTTGGTAAAAATTCTCAACAAAGATGGATAAACCAGTAAAGCCATCACGGCGAGAGCCAGGACAACATTCAAACTGAAAACTCCAAGGGTCTTGATCAATTCGAGATCAATCTTCATGCTGGCAAGCAACGCAAAAACACCGATGGGCGCGTACATCATAATAATATCCACAATCATCAGGATGATGCGGTTAACACCCTCGAAGAAACTTTTTACAGTGGCGACATTCTCCCTGGGGATAAGAATCATGGCGACGCCAAACAAAATGGCGAAAAAAATCACCTGAAGCATATTCGTGTTGGTGGAAAGAGATGAAAACAAATTCTCGGGAACTATATCGACAATGATTTGTAGCGGACCCGGCTTTTCAGCATCCACGCTTGCAACACTTAAATTCACATCGCTGGCGTATTCCTGCTTGAAAAAATCACGCCGTTCCTGAGACAGAAAGGAGCCCGGATTGATCAGGTTTACCGTAACAAGACCGACCGTTACAGCAACTACGGTGGTCGATAAATACAACGCAATTGTCTTGCCTCCAAGACGTGAAAGTTTAGCAACATCAGAGAGGTTTGAGACACCATCGATCAGGGAGACTATGACCAACGGTATGGCAATGAGTTTAAGCGATCTGATAAAAATGTCGCCGAAGGGCTTTATCCAGTCTTGAGTAAAATCCAGCAGGCCAAGACTTGCCGCGCTCAGGCCCCAGACAAGGCCAAGGAACATACCAATTAGGATTTTTGCGTATAGGGGTAATTTTTTGATTGCCATTTTTTTTGGGTTGTTTGGCGATGTGTTTAGTTAGTTGTTTGGCGATGTGTTTAGTTAATAGTTATTAGTTATTGGTTATCATTGGTGCCGCTCCCTTATACCTTATACCTTATACCTTATACCCTATACCTTCGCTACTCCTGCGCAGCCGAGCCCGCCCGATGACGCAACAGAAAATCTGCCAGCACAAGCGCGGCCATTGCTTCGACAATAGGAACGGCGCGCGGCACAACACATGGATCATGCCTTCCTTTGCCGCTTACAACAGCATCATTACCTTCTTTGTCAACGCTATTTTGATCCTGCATGATAGTCGCCACAGGTTTGAACGCAACATTAAAATAGATATCCTCACCGTTGGATATCCCGCCTTGAATTCCACCTGAAAAATTTGTACGAGTACGAATTCTTCCCCCTTCATTATAAAATTCATCATTGTGTTGTGAGCCACGAAGTTTAACGCCATCAAATCCGCTGCCGTATTCGAATCCTTTAACAGCGTTTATACTCAACATCGCTTTGCCTAATTCCGCATGCAGCTTATCGAACACTGGCTCACCCAAACCTACTGGTACATTCTTGATGACACACGTAACTACACCGCCTATAGTGTCCCTGTCAAGCCTTACCTTATCTATGAGTTCGATCATTTTGGCAGCAGTTTGCTCGTCAGGGCAACGGACAATGTTGCTTTCAATCTTCGATAGATCAAGCTGTTTGTAATCCGGAGTCGCGATGTCCCCGACCCTGGACACATATGCTGCTATTTCTACATTGTTATTTTTCAAGAAAATTTTGGCGATGGCACCAGCAGCAACGCGGGCAGCGGTTTCACGCGCCGAACTGCGACCACCTCCCCGATAGTCCCTGTGGCCATACTTTGCTTCGTATGTAAAATCGGCGTGAGAAGGGCGAAACGTTTCAGCTATATGACTATAATCTTTGCTGCGTTGATCCTGGTTTTCTATTACCATTGCAATTGGAGTACCCGTAGACTTCCCTTCAAAAACTCCTGACAAAATCTTGAACGTATCGTCTTCCTTCCGCTGCGTGGTAATCTTGCTTTGGCCTGGTTTTCTCCTGGTCAGTTCAGCCTGGACAAATGATTCATCGATTGTTAAGCCCGCCGGGCAACCATCGATAACAACGCCAATAGCCGGACCGTGGGATTCGCCAAAGGTGGTAATTCTAAATAAAGTTCCGTAGGAGTTAGACATATCTGATTGGAGGATTGGAAGATTAAAAGATTGGAAGATTTAGAAGGTGTAGATGCAGATTGAATCTCTAATCTTTTAATTTTCCAATCTTCCAATTTTCGAATCTGATCATTTTCGCAGCACAAGATAAGCGGAAGCTGACAACATCACCAAAATAAAGCCATTGAAAGCCCAGCTTTGCCAACTTTCATTCTTAATGTTCCGCAATGAATTATCGGTTGACTCGATCTTGTCGTAAAAGTTTCCGGCATCGTTAGCGAGTATAGCTTCATTCTTTTTGCTTTCACCTGTAACGTTTACAATGAACTTGGATTTCAGCGTATCATATTTGCCTTCCCTAGGATTAAAAAATACCCATTGAAAATAATCGGATAGTTTATACTTGCCGGGTTCTTTAGGAATCACGAAGTAATCAAATGATTTAGTCCCCGTAACTCGGTTATTTCGCCGTGTTATATCCTGTCTGACATTTGGTTCATAGAATTCAAACACATCATCACTTTTCACATTTGGTTTAGCAATTGCAGAAATATTTCCTTCTCCATAGATATTAAAGTTATACGCCGCACTACGGCCCGTTTCCAATTCTTTGCTTCTGATGCGTTCATCCAACTTGTAGTCGCCTACTGCTACAGAATTTTTTAGTGGATGAGGAGGAAGTTCTTTGACCGTTACACGCTTTGGCTTGGTATGAAATTTCTTAAAATCCTCCTTCCGGTTCTGACCGAAAAACGATGGATTCTTTGCAACCTTGTATTTGATCATTTCAAGGGTGACACTTGGGAAATTAATGGTCTCTGTATTCAAGGGAAAGAACGTTGCCTGATATACTTTGTACTGCGTATAGTCCCTACCGTTGATCCTTACGCTTTCACCATCAATGTTCTCTATATTGAAATTTTCTTCCCAACAATTTGTCGGTTTAACTTTTTTCAGAATCTCAGCGAGTTGGCGGCCAAGTTCATAGAATTGGAGAGGTGCGCGATTGTCCTGCGACACAAAAAATGACAGGGTGGTATTAAAGCCCTCACCGATATAAACTTCATCTTTGGAAGTTGTCAGTGCCAGGAAGGCGTCTTCCTTGATATCGACAAATTCGGTTTCTCCTTCGCCGAAGAAATCGTCCGCTGGACCACGATCAAAAAAGTTGCTAAAAGGGTCGCGCTGCTGTTGTCGCTGTGGCGGACCGACTTTGACAGTCTTCCCTGCAACCTGCACTGGCTTCTCGTTCACTTTCATTGAAAAAGAGGGAATTGTGAACGTACCCTGAGACATAGGCATGTAGGTCATTATAACGCTCTGAGAAGAAGAAATCTGTCCGTTTACAATGTTTGTAGTGGATTGGGTGGACTGGCCCCTCTTTCTGAAACCTTTGATCTCAGGAAAGTTATCATAGCTTTTAAGCCTGTCATTCTGTACAGTTACAGTAATGGTCCATGCCTGGTTCTCACCAATCTCATCTGGACCCAAGGTAACCTGGACATCCTGGGCGTACAGAATTGGGAAAATCCCCCAAATCAATAAAGGAATTACATAGAATTTCATCGAAAAAAATGTCCGCATTTATTATCCATTCACTATCTAGCAGCCACAAAATTAGGGTAATTGACACAATAAGGCTTGACCGCAATCGTTCTAATTTTTTCCCAAAACCATGAAAAATCGGCTAGTTGCCAATTTTTCATATAGATGAACGAAAATTATTCACTTTCTTTCAGATGAATGAACAATTTTATAAATTAACAGTTGTTAGGAAAGCTTATTTTTTAATCTCGTACAAAAAAGTTAGTCCATGTTAAACTATGTGAAGACAGTCCTCACGAAGGTGAGTTTTAGTGCTCTTCTTTTCGAAAAAGAGCTACGAAAGGCCATTAAACTGTTAGTGGCTGAAGAGGTGAACGAACTCAAACGCTGGTGCTATACCAGCTTTGGGAATGAGCATGAAGCTATTCTAAATCGATGTTTTTTGGCTGCAAACCCTTAAGAAAAAGAAGCAGCAGAGACAAAAAAGGTCCTCCGGAATACCCGGAGGATTTTTTTTTAGGTAGCATTCCCGTTGCGGGGGTCTTCACATACAAACGAAATGTTCCTTTTAAGTCCTTCAAATTTTGTTCGTTTTACCGCCGACTTGCTAAACAGTTTTGCAAATACATCATCAGTGATTTCAAGCCAATCGTTCTTTGTAAATTCTCCAAGCTCGTTTGGTGGCAAGAATCTTTTCTCATCATGCGGTCTTGAGAAACGGTTCCACGGACACACATCCTGACAAATATCGCAACCAAATATCCAGTCCTGAAATTTGCCTTTTACGTCTGCCGGTATGCTTTCTTTGAGTTCAATGGTGAAGTATGAAATGCATTTACTTCCATCCACCACATAGGGTTCCGCTATCGCATCCGTTGGACACGCATCTATGCATGCAGTGCACGTGCCGCAGTAATCTTTGATGGGAGAATCGTACTCCAAAGGGAGGTCGATGATTAATTCGGCAACGAAAAAAAAGCTACCCATCTCCTTGTTGAGAAGCAGACTATTCTTTCCGATCCACCCGAGCCCGCTTCGATGCGCCCATACTCGTTCCATCACGGGTGCCGAGTCGACAAAAGCACGACCGTGAATCTCTCCAACCGCTTCCTGAAGGTTGACAAGAAACGTTTTCAGCTTTTCTTTAACCACGATGTGATAATCCTCACCGTATGCGTACTTCGAAATTTTATATTCGCCTTCGCGAGCAAGATCATTCTGTGGGTAATAATTGTAAAGCAAACTAATTACAGACTTTGCGCCGGGAACGAGGAGGGTTGGATCCAGCCTTTTGTCAAAATAGTTTTCCAGGTAAGACATCTTTCCCTGGTAGCCCCTTGACAACCACTCTTCGAGCCGTGGTGCTTCATCCTTTAAGAATTCTGCTTTTGAAATCCCACAGAAGCTAAACCCGAGCCGCGCGGCCTCCGCTTTGATCCAATCTGAGTTTCGCTTTAGTGTGTCCAATTCTGTAAGAATAATATTTCTCTTGAACGCAAAGTTATCCAAGAAAATCCAGTAACCTCTGAACTTTGTTATGCTGGGTGACAGGAACTAACTTGCATTGGCGATTCAATCTTTCACTATGAAGCTTTTTACCCTTAACAAAATCCGCTACTTCCTTATTGCTACCTTACTCTGGACGGTAGGATGCAGTGACGACAGCAGCAGTCCTGAGCCACAAGACGAAGAATTTCTTGTAAGCGCGGAATTTGTATACTCGTCCACCGCCCAGCAATTACAGTTGCTGGCGCAATTATCCGGGCTCGCAGTAAATCCTTCGGATTTCGTGAATGATATTGAGATCCACAAAGTGACCTACAATACGCATTACAACGCTTTGCCTACTGTCGCCTCTGGCTTAGTAGTACTACCGAAAACTACTCAGCCTGTCGGCATGCTCAGCTTTCATCATGGAACGATAACAAAATATGATGATGCACCTTCAAACTTCACGGCAGGGGACTACAATACCATAGCATATGCGGCTATGGCCTCCGTTGGATTTATCGGAGTGATCCCCGACTATCTCGGGTTTGGAAGCTCTACCTCCGTGTTTCACCCATATTATGTTGAAGATTTGATGGCTTCTTCTATAATCGATTTACTGAAAGCTTCGGTCGAATTAGCCCAGCAGAATAATGTCACCTTCAACGGCAAACTTTTCTTAGCCGGATATTCGGAAGGTGGCTATGCAACAATGGCCGCTCACAAAGCCATTGAGGAAAATGGCCTCGACCGGTTCACGCTGATAGCATCTTTCCCGGCTGCCGGCGCTTACGACATTAAAGGCGTGCAGGAAGCTATCTTTGCAGAGGAGGAATATGACGATCCTCATTACGTAGCCTTCATTGCAAGGGCCTACCAGATTCAATATGACCAGGATGATTTGCTGACCGACTTTTTTAAAGAACCCTATGCATCGCGCATCCCTGGCCTATTTGATGGCCAAAAAGGCGCTAGTGACATCAACGCGCAGCTGACAACAAAAGTATCTGACCTTATTCACGAAGATTTTCTGAACAACATCGACACCAATCCTGACTATGCTTACATCGTAGATGCCTTTGAGGAAAATAGCCTTACGGATTGGAAGCCTGAAATACGAATGTTCATGTACCACGGACTATCTGACGTCACGGTTCCTTATCAAAACTCCGTAGATACTTACAACACATTAATTGCTAACGGTGCGTCTACCAGCACTTTGACGCTGACCTCGTTGGAGGGAACGCATAGTTCGGCTATCGAGCCTTATGTTGGGGAGTTGATAAAAGAATTGATGGAGTTGAAGTAAAATCAGTTTAAGGTTTAAAGTTTAAGGTTCAAAGTTGAATGAACTTTAACGAGCGGAAGTTGGATCAACATACGTGGTTCTGCGCTTCTTTCAAATTAACGACTGCACAAAGATCGAGCGAAACTTTGAACCTTAAACCTTAAACTTTAAACCAAATTCATGCCCATAAATTCTCCGGATACGCCCCATACGCTACCAGCACACGGATTTTTTGCGAAACTTCTTCCTTATCTTCTTTATAAGTGACGCCAAACCAATTGTTGCTGCCGCCTATGATTTGTACTTTGCCTGCACCTTGCTTGACCAGTTCATTCACGATGAGCGGTATGTAAAATTCGGATTTGATATTGCCATGATTTTCTTTTAGGAATTTTTGAAACTCTTTTTCAGCGAAACTGAAAATCGATGGATGGAATCCCCAAAAATTCATCGACGTTGGAACATCGGGACTTAGCTCGCGATCTCCGCCTGGTTCCTTAGAAACGATCTTTCCATTTTCTTTCACAATTGTTGTTCGTTCTACAACGGACTTAAGAAAACCATCGGCGTCGCGTTCACCGCAGCCCCTTGAAACACTTCCGTGGTCCGACAATACATCCCTTAAAGTGTACCCAACCATCGCATGTTCACCCAATGTATCTTTTACAAAAAAGTCAGCAATTGCCGTAAAGGATTCCTTACCATAGAAATCATCGGCATTGATAACCACAAAAGGCTCGTTAATGACCTCGCGCGCACAAAGCATCGCATGCCCGGTTCCCCATGGTTTTACGCGTTCGGGGTTTTCAAACTCCGGGGAAACGAGTTTATCAAGCGACTGAACAACGAAGTCCACTTCCACCTTACCCTTTAGCTTCGGCAGGAATTTTTTCTTCACTGTGTCAAGGATTTCATCCCGGACGATAAATACAACTTTCGTGAAGCCGGCGCGCACAGCATCGAATAGTGAATAATCCATTATGGTTTCGCCATGAGGGCCAAATCCATCAATTTGCTTTATGCCGCCATATCGGCTGCCTATTCCTGCCGCCAGTACAAGAAGTGTTAGTTTTTTTTGTGTGCTTTTTGGAGTGTCCATGGATGTTTGTTTAATTGATCGCCATTTTTATTACTTGTTTGCGCGAACATTTTCAAAATTTGTTGTGAGCGGTGTTAAAACCTGCCGAAAAATGATGACATTGAAACTGGTTTTATTTAAAAAGCCCAAAAATATAGTTTTAACCGAATTAATGGAGATCGCCAGGCAATCAGATCCCATAAAATCAAAATCCAACCAAAGAATCTTTTTATGACTAATTCTCAAAAGTCGTACGTCGTGCCGATGATCATCATTGGTGCTTTGTTTTTTATTTTCGGATTTGTTACCTGGCTCAACAGCGTATTAATACCTTTCTTACAGCAGGCATGCGAGCTCACTGATTTTCAAGCCTATTTTGTCACCTTCGCTTTCTATATCTCTTATTTCGTTATGGCAATTCCATCATCTGTCATTTTGAAGAACACGGGATATGCAAAGGGAATGTCAGTGGGTCTGGCGGTTATGGCGGTCGGTTCGCTGGTATTTATTCCAGGTGCTCTGTTGCGGTCCTATCCGATTTTTCTTGTGGGTCTTTTTATACAGGCAACTGGGATGACATTACTGCAAACGGCCTCTAATCCATATATAACTATACTGGGTCCGATAGAAAGTGCGGCAAAGAGAATAAGCATAGTTGGTATCTGTAATAAGGTCGCGGGTATGATCGGTATCCTGATACTGGTAGAGTTGTTGTTCAGCGACACGAAAGCAGTTTCCGAAAGAATAAGCACGCTAAGCGGAGCTGCGCTTGCTGCGGAGCTTGACGCTCTCGCCATGAGAGTGATTGTTCCCTATGTAATCATGGCAATCGTGTTGGGTGCCCTTGCACTGATGATTATCAAGGCACACCTCCCTGAAGTCAACCAGGACGACGATGAAACCACCACCAGCAGTGAGCTAGCTAAAGGCAAATCTTCTGTATTTGATTTCCCGCATTTAATCCTTGGTGTAATTTGTATTTTCGCCTATGTCGGCGTAGAAGTTATCGCGATCGATACAATTGGTCTGTATGGACAGTTCATGGGATTTGACCTCGACGTAGCCAGCAAGTTTGGTATATATTCACTTATCGCGCTCACCATAGGGTACCTTCTCGGCATTGTTGTTATTCCAAAATATTTAAAGCAACGAAATGCATTGATTCTTTGCGCAATCCTTGGCTTTTTCTTTTCCATCGCGGCTCTTTTCACCCAAGGCACGGCATCTATCATTTTCATTATACTCTTAAGCTTTGCACATGCGCTTATGTGGCCGTCTATCTGGCCCCTTGCAATCGACAAGCTTGGTAAGTTTACAAAAACAGGATCTGCATTGTTGATAATGGGTATTTGCGGAGGAGCAATATTGCCTCTGGTATATGGTGCTATTGCCGACAGCACCAATCGTCAACACGCATATTGGATCCTGCTGCCTTGCTACCTTTACATCCTCTATTTTGCAGTTAAAGGATATCGGGTAGGCAGAGTCTAAATATTTTTAAAATATTTTCCAAGAGTTGTCCATGTGTCTACCCTGTGCTCGTCACAGGGTCAAAATTTAATCTAAGACTATGGAAAAGTTTATGTTTATTTTCTTCGGTGGCGATACCAGCCACCTTTCTCCCGACGCGCAACAGGCTCATATGGAAAAATGGTTTGACTGGGTGCAAAAGTTGCAAAACGAGAAACGCTATTTAGGCGGGGAAGCATTGATCCCTGGTGGTAAGACAATTTCCGGGCAAAAAAAAGTAGTAACAGATGGTCCATTTGCTGAAAGTAAAGAGATTGTCGGAGGTTATTTTATCGTGCTTGCCAAGAACATCGATGAGGCCGTTGACATGGCAAAAGAATGTCCTGACTATTCTTTAGACGGAGTAGTTGAGGTCCGGGAAGTTGTGAAGTTCGATAATAACTAGGTGCGTCTTTCAATGTTCTTCTTGTATACTATAAAGGAATAAGGAATGGGAATAAGGAGTAAGGGTCTGGCCACAAAAAGCTCACCCTTATACCCTATACCTTATTCCCTATTCCTCTTGGCAGATACGTTGAAAACGTAAACTCCTTAACTTTATGGAATGCTCGATCAGCAGGTCAACAATCTGGTTGCTCATCTTTTCCGTCATGAAGCGGG
>JAEZBX010000255.1 GCA_023412765.1 Bacteroidota bacterium | reverse complement strand
CGCTGCAAGCCTATGCCATACCCTGGATAATTCCTTCATATACAAAAATGAGTGCTGCAGTTGCTGCAGAGGCTGCTGTCTCAACCGGTTTCAAATATCTTTTGATTTTGGCAATAGCCCTGGCGATTATCGTAGCTATCGTCTTAATGAAAAAGAAGAAAGATGAAATCCAGGCAATCAATCGAAAGGGCACAACAAGATAATAATGATTACTTACGAGCTGATGTTCATTTTTGATGGTATAATGATTCCAACCAACAAATGCGCTATCCCTACTTTGTCATGTTTGAGCATTTTGAGGAAAGGAATAAGGAATAGGGAATAAGGGTGCGCACTTTGAGACCCAACCTTACTCCTTATTCCCTACTCCTTACTCCTTTTTTTCTAACTTGACAAAGCAGGATTAATAGTTGACCGTTAATAGTTCGATCTGTTCCTGTCGCCTGCTTTTGCTCCGGTCCTTATACCCTATACCCTATACCTCCCTCAGCAGAGCGCTGAAAAGTTCAACCCCCACCTCAAGACTTCGACACTTTTAACTTACTTTTGCTGTCTTCAAATCGGGAGGGCAGGCTCTGCACCCCCTTTGATGCCAGACAAATCAGAGGAGAGAGATGGAAAACATCCGCAATTTTTGCATTATAGCGCACATCGACCACGGTAAAAGTACGTTGGCGGACAGGCTTTTAGAATTTACCGGGACATTGAACGAGCGCCAGATGGAGGCGCAGGTTCTTGACAACATGGACTTGGAACGGGAAAAAGGTATCACCATTAAATCCCATGCAATCCAGATGAACTACAACTTTGAGGGTAAGGAATATATCCTGAACCTCATCGACACGCCAGGTCACGTGGATTTTTCGTACGAAGTTTCGCGTTCGATTGCGGCATGCGAGGGTGCATTGTTAATTGTCGACGCCAGTCAGGGCATTGAAGCCCAAACGATCTCTAATTTGTACCTCGCATTGGAGCACGATCTGGAAATTATTCCAGTGATGAATAAGATTGATTTGCCACACGCCATGCCTGAGGACGTAGCCGATGAAATTGTTGAGCTGGTAGGCTGCAAAAAAGAAGACGTAATCAAGGCTAGTGCGAAGGAAGGCATCGGTATCGAAGACATCCTTCGGGCCGTTGTAACGCGTGTAAAACCACCAAAGGGCGATCCGAAGGCACCGCTACAGGCAATGATCTTCGATTCTGTTTACAACTCCTTCCGGGGGATTGAAATATATTTCCGGGTTTTCAATGGCACGATCAGAAAAGGCGAGAGAATCAAATTCGTAAATACTGACAAAGAATATTTTGCTGAAGAAATTGGCGTTCTGAAACTTGAAAAAAAACCAAAGGACGCTATCAGCGCGGGCAACGTTGGATATTTGATTTCAGGTATCAAGGTAGCAAGCGAAGTGCACGTCGGTGACACCATTACCAGTACAACAAATCCCGGCGAATCTCTTAAGGGATTTGAAAAGGTGAAGCCAATGGTTTTTGCGGGTATCTACCCCGTTGACACGACAGAGTTTGAAGAACTGAGATCATCGATGGAGAAGCTGCAGCTGAACGACGCTTCTCTCGTATGGGAATTGGAAACCTCTGCAGCCCTTGGATTCGGATTTCGATGCGGGTTCTTAGGAATGCTGCACATGGAGATTATCCAGGAGCGGCTGGAGCGCGAGTTTGATATGACGGTGATCACTACCGTTCCTTCAGTGCAGTTTCAGGCATTCTTGACGGATGGGTCCCAGGTATTTATCAATGCTCCCTCCGAAATGCCGGACCCTACACGTATGAACCACATCGAGGAACCATACATCAAAGCCCAGATCATAACGAAGTCGGAGTATATCGGTCCAATTATCGGGCTGTGCATGGACAAGCGCGGTGTAATCAAAAATCAGCATTACTTAACAACCGACCGCGTTGAATTGCATTTCGAAATGCCGCTATCTGAAATCGTGTTTGATTTCTTTGATAAACTGAAATCAATCTCAAGAGGTTATGCATCGCTTGACTATCACCTTATTGGATTTAGGGAATCGGATATGGTGAAACTTGACATCATGTTGAATGGCGAAAAAGTGGATGCTCTCAGTGCGATCGTGCACCGAAGCAAATCGCAGGACTGGGGTAGAAAACTTTGTGAAAAATTGAAGGAGTTAATACCACGGCAAATGTTTGAGATCGCTATTCAGGCTGCCATCGGACAAAAGATTGTTGCGCGGGAAAACATCAGCGCGATTCGCAAAAACGTTTTGGCAAAATGTTACGGTGGTGATATCTCGCGCAAGCGAAAACTGCTGGAAAAACAGAAGAAGGGTAAAAAGCGAATGAGGCAGGTTGGTAATGTTGAAATACCGCAGGAAGCCTTTATGGCCGTTTTGAAGATTGATTAAATAATAGTTAAAACTTAAATTACCGTTGTATGGAACGAAATTATGAGGAAGTCATCGCCGACATGCTCATCCAGTTGGATGGCATCGAGCGTCGAATGGAAAGGGCTGATAACAGAATGGCAA
>JAEZBX010000232.1 GCA_023412765.1 Bacteroidota bacterium | reverse complement strand
TGAAAATTTGCATTAAATGCGAACACTGATCCCGATTGCTATCAGATTGCTATCGGGACGAACAGGGAATAACGAATCCCGATAACTATCGGGATGAAGTGGCGCTCGAGCCGAATTTGTATTTCCTTTCCATGGATATGAGAAAGTTTTTCACCGCAAAGGCGCAAAGACGCAAGGGTGTTCACAAGGATTGTTAGTTCTACTCCCATCCAATCTGACCGTCCAGAATGTAAACTAGACGCAATGTCTGCTGCCTGCGGCAGGGCCACTATCTGCGACACAAACAGCTTTCAACCAAGTTACTGAATGGTGCTCGTGCGCGCACTCACTCCCACACCCACGATTAACGGATCCCGATAACTATCGGGATTAACGGATAACGATCCCCTCCGCACACTCGCTAATAACTAATAACTAATAACAATTAACTAAATCAAGTATTCGAACAGGTTTTCGTTCTGATTAACAAGCGTGTAGTTCAACGAATGACTATCCATACGCGTAATCAGGGAGTTGAAGTCGTCTTTTGACTTTACTTCAATGCCGATCAAAGCGGGGCCGCTTTCTTTGTTGTTCTTTTGGATGAATTCAAACCTCACGATGTCATCGTTAGGTCCAAGGATATGATTGACAAATTCTTTTAATGCACCTGGACGTTGTGCAAAACGAACGATGAAATAATGCTTCAGCCCTTCATATAAAAGAGATCTTTCTTTGATCTCCTGCATACGGTCGATGTCGTTGTTTCCTCCACTCAGGATGCAAACTACTTTCTTCCCTTTGATCTGTTCTGCATATTGATCAAGTGCAGCGATCGATAGCGCGCCCGCGGGCTCAGCGACAATTGCATCCTCGTTATAAAGCTGGAGAATCGTCGTACTCGCTTTTCCTTCCGGAACTAAGAGCATATCAGATATCACGTCCTTGCAAAGGGCAAAAGTCAGATCGCCTACCTTCTTAACGGAGGCACCATCCACAAATCGCTGGATCTTGTCAAGCACCACCGGTTTTCCCGCTTCCAATGCTTTTTTCATGGAAGGAGCCCCGAGCGGTTCGACGCCAACGATCTTCGTTTGAGGTGACAGCAATCTAAAATATTGTCCTATTCCGGCGCAGAGTCCGCCGCCGCCGATTGGGACGAAGATGTAATCTATGTTGGATAGTTCATCAAGGATTTCTTTCCCAACAGTACCCTGTCCTTCGATCACTTTGAGATGATCGAACGGTGGAATGAAAACCATATCATTCAACTCAGTGAATTCAAGCGCGTGAGCCTGGCATTCATCAAACGTGTCGCCGATAAGAACAATTTCAATATTGTTGCCACCAAACATTTTGACCTGGTTGATCTTTTGCTTAGGGGTAATGGCAGGCATGTAGATCACGCCGCGGATATTCAAATGCTTGCAGGCAAAAGCTACACCTTGCGCATGGTTGCCGGCGCTGGCGCAGACAACGCCGCGCTTCCGCTGATCTTCGTTCAAACTCTGGATCAGATTGTACGCCCCCCTGATCTTGTACGAGCGGACGACTTGTAAGTCCTCGCGCTTTAAATAAACTTCTGCCTGGAATTTTTCGGATAGCTTCCGGTGAAATTGCAGCGGAGTTTTCAGCGCGACAGACTTAAGCGCCTCCGCCGCTGCGTTGATATCCAGTTTGAATTCTTTTATAGTGGTTGACATTTTATTAAGAATTTTTTTTACCACAAAGGCACGAAGGCGCAAAGAGTTTTTCTCACTCTCTAATTAGATCTATTCTAATTCTAGGTCATATTAACACTTTGTGTCTCCGAGCCTCTGTGGTGAAGCACTTGATACTCCATACAGCAGCAAATAATACGCTATTGCCCTTACACTTTAAGACAGTACCGATTACCGATTACCGATTACCGTTTACTTGATTACCGATCACCGTCCCGATGGCTATCGTGAACCGATTACCGACTAATTAGTTGATCATACTCGCTTCCACACTTGCCTTCTCAGGCCTCAGCTTCCTCACAGCCGCACCAGCCTGCCACAACTCGCTTTCACGAACTTCTTTTAATTCTTCTGCAAGTTTTTCGCGATAGTCTGGCTTGCTACAGGTGTCGATAGTACGTTTTGCTTCCTGACCTGATGCTACACTCTTATAGAGTTCCTGGAAAACAGGAAGTGTCGCTGCTTTGAATTTCTTTTTCCAATCGAGCGCACCGCGTTGAGCAGTAGTCGAACAGTTGGCGTACATCCAGTCCATACCATTTTCAGCTACCAATGGCATCAAACTTTGTGTAAGCTCTTCGACGGTCTCGTTAAAGGCTTCTGATGGTGAGTGACCATTAGCGCGAAGTACTTCGTACTGCGCTTCAAAGATTCCTGCGATAGCACCCATAAGAGTTCCGCGCTCACCTGTTAAATCAGAGTACACTTCTTTCTTGAAATCTGTTTCGAACAAATATCCCGATCCCAATCCAATACCAAGTGCAATTGCTTTTTCCTTAGCATTGCCACTGGCATCCTGGAATACTGCATAGCTTGAGTTGATACCTTTTCCTTGCAGGAATAATCTTCTTACGGAAGTACCGGATCCCTTAGGCGCTGCGAGAATCACATCGACATCAGCAGGAGGAATGATACCAGTTTGTTCTTTAAATGTTATACCGAAACCGTGAGAAAAATAAAGGGTTTTTCCTTTTGTAAGATATGGCTTGATGGTAGGCCACAATGCAATCTGACCAGCATCAGAAAGGAGGAATTGCAGGATGGTTCCACGCTTTGCAGCTTCTTCAATATCAAACAACGTTTCACCGGGAACCCATCCGTGATCAACGGCTTTGTCCCATGTTTTGGAGTTCTTGCGCTGGCCGACAATTACTTTGAAACCATTGTCGCGGAGGTTTAATCCCTGCGCAGGTCCTTGAACGCCGTATCCGATGATGGCAATGGTCTCGTTCTTCAAAACATCGAGTGCCTTTTCCATCGGGAATTCTTCGCGGGTAACCACTTCTTCTATAGTGCCTCCAAAATTAATCTTTGCCATATTCTGTTTAGTTTTTTAGTTTTTGTTCTCTTTGAAATTTGACTACGCTACTTGTTTGTTCGAGCGATTGCTCAACTCAAAATATACTTCGCTACCCGCGAAGTATTCAGCCTGCTCAACTTCGATTAGCTTCTCAAGCTGATGTTTGACTTTTTCCATCATGTCGGCCGTTGTGTAAACCAACAAGACTGCGTCACCCTTCATGAAGTCTTCTTCGTTCTCATGAGCGATCAGCTTTTTTATTCTGACTCTTCTACGGTTCAACACATTCACAATCCTGTTAAGAATTGAAAAGTTGTTATCAGCCGTAATTCGAAGTGTGAAATTCTGTTTCATAACTATAAATTAGGTCTCTTTGTCTTCAGCTATTTTTTCTTTGGTACTTCCAATAAGACTTCTGCAACGCCTGCTCCCGCAGGTACCATCGGAAATACGCAATCTTCTTTACCAACTACTGCTTCAAGGAAATAAGGAGTCTTTGCGTCAAGCATCTCCTGAATAGCTCCCTGCAGGTCTTCTCTCTTTTCAACTTTCCTTGCAGGAATGCTATACGCTTCGGCCAGTTTCACGAAATCAGGGTTAGCCATTTCGGTGAATGAGTATCTCTTCTCATGGAAGAGTTGTTGCCACTGGCGGACCATTCCCAGGAAGTTATTATTCAATACGAGGATCTTCACTGGGATCTTGTATTGCATGATCGTTCCCAATTCCTGAACCGTCATCTGATAGCCACCATCGCCAATAACCGCGACAACTTCTTTCTCGGGAACGCCGAGCTTGGCGCCAAGAGCGGCAGGCAAAGCAAATCCCATTGTACCGGCGCCACCAGAGGTGACGTTGGTTCTAGGCTCCTTGTATTTATAGTAGCGTGATGTCGTCATCTGGTGTTGTCCTACATCCGTTACCACAATAGCTTCACCGTTGGTTGCTATGGAAAGATGATTGATTACTTCTCCCATGGTCAGGATGCCTGGAGGATTGAACTCATCTTTCGTTACTTTTTCAAATTCGATGGCATTGAGTTTTGTAAATGACTCAATCCATTCAGCATGATTTTTCTTATCGCATTTCTTGATCAACGACTGTAAAGCTTCCTTCGCATCAGCGTGAACTGCCACGTCGGCCTTAATGATCTTGTGGATCTCTGCCTTGTCGATTTCTATATGAACAACCTTAGCCTGTTTCGCATACTTGTTGACGTTACCTGTAACACGATCGTCAAATCTCATTCCAATGGCTATCAGCAGATCGCATTCATTGGTGTTAATGTTGGGACCATAGTTTCCATGCATTCCCAGGAAACCTACATAGTTAGGATGGTCGGTGGGAATAGCGCCAAGTCCGAGCAACGTACAAGCTACTGGTATTCCGGTCTTTTCTGAAAATTCGACCAGCTCCTTTGTCGCATCCGACAACAAGATGCCTTGTCCAGCGAGAATATAAGGCTTCTTTGCCGCATTGATCAATTTCGCTGCTGCCTCCACCTGGTCGTTTTGCAAGACCGGTTTTGGCTTGTACGTGCGGATGCTTTCGCACTTCGTGTACTGCGGTGCATCGATAACTTCGTTCTGCGCATTCTTGGTGATGTCAACGAGAACAGGACCCGGACGACCCGTACGCGCGATATAAAATGCTTTCGCGACGGCAGGAGCAATGTCTTTCGCTTCTGTTACCTGGATATTCCATTTTGTAACAGGGATCGTAGTATTCACCACATCCGTTTCCTGGAAAGCGTCAGTACCCAACAGATGGGCAAATACTTGTCCCGTGATACAAACCAGCGGTGTTGAATCTATCAAGGCATCAGCAAGACCGGTCACCAGGTTTGTCGCGCCTGGACCCGACGTTGCAAACACTACGCCTGGCCGTCCCGTTACGCGGGCAAAACCCTGTGCTGCGTGGATCGCGCCCTGCTCGTGGCGTACGAGTATATGATTGAGTCGGTCAGCATAGTGAAACAACGCATCATATATTGGCATGATAGCGCCGCCCGGATAACCGAATATTTTATCTACCTGTTCTTCTACAAGGCAGCGGAGCAGAATTTCTGATCCTGATATTTTTTGTCTTGACTGCTCCGCCTTAGCAGATTCAGTTGCAGTCTTAGTCTTCGTCAGTAACGCATCCATCGGCAGCAGTTTTTACTTGTTTTGCATACTTTAACAAAATTCCATTTCTCGCTCTTAGCTTGGGTGCGACCCACGCTTCCCTACGTTTTGTAATAGTTGCTTCATCAACCATGAGGTTGATCGTATGTTTTTGAACATCTATTTCAATTATATCATCATCTTCCACCAGGCCGATCAATCCACCTTCATACGCTTCGGGTGTGATGTGACCGATCACGAATCCGTGCGATCCACCAGAGAACCTTCCATCGGTGATCAATGCTACACTCTTTCCAAGACCAACACCCATGATTGCTGATGTAGGCTTGAGCATCTCTGGCATACCGGGCGCTCCCTTAGGTCCTACGTTGCGGATAACAACAACATCGCCGGCCTTTACCTTTCCATCTTTAATTCCATCGACAAGCTCAAACTCCCCATTGAAGACTCGAGCTGTCCCCTTGAATATTTCCCCTTCCTTACCGGTAATCTTTGCCACTGATCCTTCAGCAGCGAGATTTCCGAACATGATCTGCAGGTGTCCCGTTTGCTTGATCGGTTTTTCAACCGGAAAAATCACTTTCTGATTTTCAAACTCTAACTCCGGTACATCCTTCAGATTTTCTTCGATGGTCTTGCCCGTTACTGTTATACAATCGCCGTGGAGATAACCTCTCTTCAGCATATACTTAAGGACTGCAGGTACGCCTCCAATTTTGTGAAGGTCTTCCATCAGGTATTTTCCGCTGGGTTTCAGATCAGCCAGCAACGGTGTCTTGTCCGAGATCTGCTGAAAATCTTCCTGGGTTAGTTTTACACCCACCGACTTCGCCATGGCAATCAAGTGAAGCACGGCATTGGTTGAACCTCCCAGTACCATCACCGTTGAGATTGCATTTTCAAAAGCCTTGCGCGTCATGATGTCACGTGGCTTCAGGTCTTTTTCAAGAAGGAATTTTATCGCCTTACCCGCAGCTTTACATTCTTCAGCCTTCTCCTTGCTCAATGCAGGATTGGAAGAAGAGTAAGGCAACGACATGCCTAGAGCTTCGATTGCAGAAGACATTGTATTTGCTGTATACATTCCGCCGCAGGCTCCTGCACCTGGACAGGAATTTTGAACGATACCTTTAAAATCTTCCGGTGTTAAAGTACCTGCCATTTTTTGGCCAAGCGCTTCGAACGCAGAAATGATATTGAGTTGTTGTCCTTTCCAGTTACCGCCGGCAATCGTCCCGCCGTAAACCATGATCGCTGGTCTGTTAAGTCGGCCCATCGCGATCAATGCACCGGGCATGTTCTTGTCGCATCCAACGACGGCGATAAGTCCGTCATAATATTGTGCGCCACAAACTGCTTCAATGGAATCCGCAATGATCTCGCGGCTTACCAATGAATAACGCATTCCTTCAGTACCATTGCTGATCCCGTCGCTGACACCGATCGTATTGAAGATCAAACCTACGAGGTCATTACTCCAAACGCCTTCCTTCACGGTTTGCGCGAGTGTATTCAAATGCATGTTGCAGGGATTCCCGTCAAAGCCTGTGCTCACGATACCTACCTGCGCCTTTTCCAAATCTTTTTCCGTTAGCCCAATTGCATATAACATTGCCTGAGCTGCGGGTAACGTCGGATCTTGTGTGACTGTCTTGCTATACTTGTTAAATTCCATTACTACTGTGTGTGATTCTAAATGATTACGTAACTGAAAGATTTCTCTCTCACCTGGCATTTATAAGTTTCCTGAATACTTGCTCCATAGCTGTCGAACCAATCTTTCTTAAATGGCTTCGCATCGATCGATTCAATTGCCGCGATCTCGGCTGCGGTGCCACATAAGAAAGCGCTGTCAGCTTCTTCTAATTCGCGTGGACTAATCTTCTGTTCCTTAACTGGAATGTCCAACTCGTGACAAATACTCATTACAATGTCGCGAGTCGTGCCCGGAAGAATATGTCCGAGAGGCGGCGTATAAAGAACACCATCCTTCTCCATAAAAAAGTTTGCACCTGGAGCTTGCGCTATGTTTCCTTCCATATCGAGCATCAGTGCTTCGTCATAGCCTCTTGCTTTTGCTTCGCTCGTAGCAAGAATCGAATTCACATAGTTCCCTGTAACCTTCGCTTCTACCTTCACCGAATTTGGATTCGGACGTTGATAAGAAGAGATGCAAAGCTTCAGCATTTTATCGCCGTGATATTTGTCCCACTCCCATGCACACATCAACAGGCTAACTTCAGTTGGTTGTGTGAGCGCCATGTTCGGTCCACAAAAAACGAGTGGCCTGATGTACGCATCCGACAGTTTATTTTTTTGCAATAGGAGATAGGCAATTTGAATGAGTTCTTCGCTGTCTTGTTGAAAAGGAATACCTACCAGCGCACAACCTTTCTTCAAGCGCTCGAAGTGCTCGAACGCCTTAAAGATCTTTACGCCATTCATCGTTTGATAGGCGCGGATACCTTCGAACACACCCAATCCATAATGGAGTGTTTGACTGTAAAAATCTGAATGAGCATCAACCGCTTTGCTGAACCGCCCGTTCAGGAAAATGATTGTGTCTTTCGTGTAATACATATAACAATTGTTAGTTTGTTTTGCCCTTATAAAACAAAACCGCCCCGAGGCTATCGGGGCGGTTTGTGAATGTTTAGTTTTAATAATTATATCACCATCGCCCCTAGGGGTTTAAGAATAATCACGACAATGAGAAGCACGGATATCAAATCAACCATCGTTGATGATATCGATCTGTATTCTGATAATTTTGTTGAATTCAGCATAATGTTCCGTGCGAGTACAATTGTCACAAATTATAGACTATAATTCAAGGTATTTTGCAGAAATATTTCACTGTGGGCGGTAACAAATGTTAGGTAGAATAACGGTTGTTAGCTGACTGAACGATCCATTTCCGCATTTTCCCATAGAATCTCTTGATGTGAAAATCTTTTGAAACTCTAGCTTTGGAGATATTCTACAATGCCATCTCGGATCGCCGTGAAAGTCCTGGTAAGAACCTCTTCATTTTCTTCTAACAACGTTACGCGGAAGCCTTGAAGTTCCGAACAAAACGAAGAGATCGGCACAACACAGATACCTTTGGCTGCTAATAAATAGTACACGAACCTTTTGTCAAGGGGAATGTCGTCGCTTACCCACTTTTCCACGAGGCCTTTGATTTTCGGGTCTTGGATTGCCATGGACTGGTGTTTTTTCAGCGTTCCATCCCTGAAAATAATAGTGTTATAAAAGGCGCCGAACGTTTCGTTGAACGTTAGCTCGGGAACAGTGTGAAAGATATCTGCAATTATTTTGCTGCGGCGGCCGATGTTATTGTTCGTTTCCTCGCGGTAGGTTTTGAACCTCGGATCACCGAATATTTTCGGGATAGCGAGCTGCGGCAGTTTGGTGGAACAAACCTCGATCATCTTTGCATTATCCAGTGCGTTGCAAAAGCGATTGAAATCAGAATCCTTATCGCGGTTATAGTATTCCATCCAGCCACAACGGGCACCCGGCCATGGTAATTCTTTTGAAATCCCCTTCATTGAAATTCCAGGTACATCATCAATTATCTCGGACAGGGCATACGCACGGGCGCCGTTGTAAGTGATGTTGATATAGATTTCATCGGCGACTAGGAAAAGGTTAAACTCCTTAGCAATCTCTACGATCCGCTGCAGTGTTTCCAATGGATATACCATACCCGTTGGGTTGTCGGGGTTGATGATGAGAATACCGACAATGTTTGGATTGTATTTGACCTTGTTATATAGATCGTCGAGGTCGGGATACCATTTGTTATTTGGGTCCAGCTTATAGGTCAACGGTTCGTGTGCAGCATGGGCAGCTTCAGCGCTGGAGTGCGTTGAATAAGCGGGCGACGGACCAATTACCCGCGACGTGCGGGAGATGAATTGATAAACTTTTGAAATTGCATCACCCAGACCGTTGAAGAAACAGATATCGTCGGCCGTGATCTGTGCTCCACCCAGTTCGTTGGTTTGCTTCGCAAGAAATTCGCGGGTCTCCAACATCCCCTTAGATGGACAATAGCTATAGGTATCGTCGTCTTTTACGAGGTCCGATACGATATCCTTGATCCAGGTTGGAAGGGAGTGATTTTTCTGAATTGGGTCCCCGATGTTTTCCCACGAGATGGCAAGCCCCAGTTTCTTCAGCAGATCCGCTTTTTTTACGATTTCGCGTATCTCATAACTAAGCTCCTTGGCGCCTGCGTTGAGTAGTCTTTGTCTCATTTTTGAATTTCAAGCAGCGATGTTCCCTTTTTTGGAGCAAGCGGGCAAGGAAATCTTTGAAAATTTTGTGCTTAACAGTCTACCAGTAGTGTTTAAATGTTTAGGTGCGGTTGAGGTTGTGTTTAAGTGTTTAGGTGTTTAGGTGTTTAAGTTCGCTCGAGCCAAGTGCATCTGACAGCACATAGCGTCGTCGATATCGGCACCTAAAAGTCGACAGGTTTCGTTCGAGCCAATAACATGTGGTTTGCAACTGCAAGAGCCGCTATCAGAAACCTAAACACCTAAACACTTAAACACCTAAACACCTAATGGTTGCCTGCCAGAAACCCTCGCAAACATCCTCTCAAACGCCTTCGCATCCTGAAAAGTAAGCCTACTCGCGATCTC